>JAICQI010000011.1 GCA_025937955.1 Pyrinomonadaceae bacterium | reverse complement strand
CCTGAAAACTTAGCTTGCGCAACCGCGCATTCGAAGGTGAACTTCCACCGCCTTCGTTGTGGCTCACAGCTCTGCAAAAGACGAGACAGGCCCAGACCAATAGCTCCCGGCGAGATTTGGAGGAAACACTGTGCCGGCTGGTCCAAAGCTGAAGAGTCTTCGTAACAAACGCAACATCACAGTTCGCGAAGTTGAACAAGCAAGCCGTCGCATTGCCGACGCTAAGGGCGACAAGAGGTTCTGTATCTCAAACGGCTGGCTGGCCCAACTGGAGAACGGCGCTTCCGAGCCCAGTATCTGCAAGCTCTTCAGCTTGAGCGTGATCTACCGCGCCAATTTTCTCGACCTGGTTCGACTGTACAACGTCGATGTAGACGAGAAGGAAAAGTACGAACGAGTGGCCGATCCGTACGTCACTCAGTTGATATCGGGTAACGGTGATTTAGGATTGACTGCCAGTTCTGATTCAGCGGTCGAGCTGTCGACTAACTTAATGCCGCAATCCGAGGCGATGAATGCGTCCCAATTTCCTGTCTACGAAGATCGTACGTCTGGCATCGTTTACGGCCAGCTCGGTTTATCCGACGTCACCATGTATCCGATGATCCGGCCAGGGTCGCTGTTAAAGATTGATACCAGACAAAATAAACTCGCCTCAGGCGCCTGGCATAACGAGTATGAACGACCAATTTTCTTCATAGAGCTGCGAGAGGCTTACGCCTGCGGATGGTGTGATTTGCAGGATAATCAGTTGCTAATCATTCCGCATCCCTTGTCACCTGCAAGCGTGCGTCGCTTCACATATCCCAGAGAAGCAGAGATTGTCGGCCGTGTTGTTGGCTACAGTACGCACTGCCTTGAGCATGAGCCGCCTTCGGTCAATCTGCGGAAGACTAAGGTCAGATGACGATTCGATTCTGGTAATGATGCGAATAAATCGGTCAAAAGAGTTTCGTTGGCTTGCCTCACGAGTCAAACCTTTCTTTCGTCTGTTTTTCGGCAGCTACCTATGTATTTTGCTCGCCAGCATGCTGGTTCTGCTCGAGCCACTCATCGTGAGGTATCTGATTGACGATGTTATTCCTAACCGCCGCATGAGTTGGCTGCCGCTTGTGGCTATAGGGTTCTTCCTTACTTACATGGGCCGACTTGGATTTGACAGCCTTGGTGGAATGCTCAATTTCCGAGCGGTGCAGAAGATGACTTTCCGCGTGAGGCTGAGTTTGCTGCGTCACCTGCAACGCCTTTCTCCGGAGTATCACGACAACAGGCCGCTGGGCGATACCCTACATCGACTCCAGGTTGACGTGGAACAGGTTGGCACGTTGAGTGGAGAGGTGATTCCCAGTGCTCTACGGATGTTCACTGTGTTTAGTCTGGTGATGACGACGATGCTGGTATTGAATTACCGGCTGACAATTATTGTAGTGCCACTAATTCCCGTATTCGTTCTAGTGCGGCAGCGCTTTCGTAATCGTTTGCGCAAGGCATCTGACTCAGCACAGGAGCAATCAGGAAAGGTGATCGAGTTTTTGCAGGAGCATCTCTCCTCGATCGTGCAAGTGCAACTACTCTCATGTGAACAACGAGAGGCGCGGCGCTTCGCGCACCTTACCGGCCATGCGGTTAGAGCTCAGATAAAACGGCGAGCCGTTGAGCTATTTTTCAGTTCGTTTCTCTACCTGATCATCGTAATGGGGATGGCAAGCGTGCTTTGTTACGGCGGCTATCAAGTGATGAACGGCGCGCTCACGGCCGGTGGTCTGGTGGCTTTCTATGGATACACACTGCAACTCTTCATTCCGTTGTATGGTGTAGGTGATATCTACTCCAAACTACAACGCGCCGGTGCGAGTATTCGCCGGCTCATGGAGATAACGGAAGCGGAAATGATACTGCGGGATCGTCCTGGAGCCCTGGCCCTCCGGCCGAACGCTTCAGCAGCAATTGAGCTGAAGAATGTGGCTTTCAGTTATCACATGGACAGGCCCGTACTCAATGGGATCAACTTGCGCGTAGATCCGGGACAGAGAATCGCGCTTTCCGGAACGAGTGGCAACGGCAAAAGCACAATCGCGCGCCTCGTGGCCCGGCTTTATGATGCGCGTGCTGGAGCGGTGCTGGTGGATGGCATCGACGTGCGAGATATCCAACTCCAGAGTTTACGGTCGTCCATAATTTTCGTGCCGCAAGATCCGGTGTTGTTTGATACGACCCTGCGTGAAAACTTGCGATTTGGTAACCATCAAGCGACTCAAGAAGAGTTGGAACGAGTAGCTAAGCTGGCGCACTTGGACACCCTAATATATAGACTGCCGAAGGGTTGGGATGAACCGCTGGGACCGCGTGGCAATAGACTTTCCGGTGGAGAACGGCAGCGCGTGGCGTTAGCTCGGGCACTGCTTCAACGACCACGAATATTGATTCTTGACGAATGCACTTCCGCCCTCGATGCGGCTACTGAAGAGGGCGTGCTGAATGGTCTAGACGGTTTTCTTCAGGATGTTACGACCATCATTATCTCGCATCATCCATATCCATTGCAGTGGGCCGATCGTGTGATTTGGATGAGCTATGGAAACATCGTCGATGAATCTTTTAGCCACAGATGAATTGATCAAACACAGCTTGCTCGGCCTACGGAGCAACCGCGGGCGCAGTAGCGAGTTTGAATATCATCGTATATCCGAGAAAATGTCAGGTCTGTTCAGTATTCTGAGCAGAAAATAAAGATTCTCACTCGCACCTCCCAACCTCAGGTACGTTCCGTCCCGAACTAACACAAATTTCATCAACTCCGTAGAGGCCCTCTCCCAAGTCTCAGGAAGAGAGGGAACGATGCTCAGGCGATTTACTGTTTCTCCTGACGTCCGCTCAAACACCGATCAGGACGGCAGTGCCATTCTTCAAATCACGCACGACAAGATCTACACGATCATAGGTGTGGGTAGTGCGATCTGGTCGAAACTCGTCACTTCCAAAGAAGGATTGACCACACAAGAGATCGCAGAAGCGCTGAGCTACGACTTTGAAAACATACCTCGTCAACAAATTGAACGTGATGTCGAGCGCTTTCTGACTACTTTTCAGGAGAAAGGTTTTATTCAGGAAGTGCGAAGTAAATCAAAGGTTCGAGAGAGCTCGCGTCATTTTCTTGGTTCTACTTTCCTGTTGCTTGCCCGGACCACGACTGGATTCCTGCTGAATCTGAGACTGCGTGTGCTTGCGGCATTTTGTGGTCTCGCAACGATCGACTTCCTGGTCAAACTTGTGAGTTTCAGCGCGCTGTACAACTTTGTAAGAAACTGGCCTGTAAGCGATCAGAAACCTGGTCTTCGCGCTATCCCGGAAATAAACGACGCTGTCACGAGGGCGTTGAGCTGGTATCCCAAACAGGCGATGTGCTTGCAGCGTTCCGCCGTTACCACAAACCTGCTGCGAAGTAGGGGTGTCCCTGCTGAACTGATTATCGGTTGCCAGAAACTTCCGTTCCTGGTGCATGCCTGGGTGGAAGTAGATCAGGAAGTTATCAACGACAAACCCAGGGTTCAGGAAATACACAAAGTGCTCGACAGGTGCTGACTCACATTATAGGACCAGCCCGTTAACAGGAGAATACAGGTGAGCGCGATTGCCGGAATATACCGCTTCGACGGAGCGCAGGCTGACGATGTGATTCTCAGCGCGTTGGGAGATGGACTGGAGCGGCGTGGCCCTGATGGCCGTAGCCAATATAAATCCGGCCCCACCGCTATGGTATACCGAGCGTTCCATACAAATCTCGAATCACGTATGGAGAGGCAGCCGTTCGTGTCCGTCCGTGGCCACGTCATTTGTTGGGATGGACGCTTGGATAACCGCGAAGATCTTATTCAACTTCTGAGGAACGATCTTCGTGACGATCACACTGACGTCGCGATTGTCATGGCTGCTTACTTGAAATGGGGCAGCGATTTTTTGCCGAAGATAATCGGTGACTTCGCACTTTCGGTTTGGGATCCGTTGACACGTTCTCTGTTGCTTGCTCGGGACGCGATTGGCCCGCGCACGCTTTATTATCACAAGAACAAAGACCGGCTCATTTGGTCCACTGAGCTCGCTTCACTGCTCGACCTGCACGATATTCCACTCGAAATAAACGACGAATATGTAGCGGGATTTTTAACTAGTCTCCCCGAACCCGGGCTTACTCCTTACTGCAATGTAGCCGGTGTTCCACCGGGACATTCAGTGATCGTGAACGGTAACGATCTTCACGTACGCAGATTTTGGGGTCTCGATCCCGATCATGAGATTCGTTACCCAAGCGATGCTGAATACGAAGAACATTTTCGTCACCTGTTTCGCGAAGCTGTGCGGTGCAGACTGCGAGTGGATGGACCAGTCTGGTCGGAGTTGAGCGGCGGGATGGACTCTTCATCAATCGTTTGCATGGCTAACGACATAAACAAGCGAGGAGAAGCACAAGCATCGACTCTGAATACCGTATCGCGCGTGTTTGACGAAGCTGCTAAATCTGATGAGCGCCGGTACATCGTGCCGGTTGAGAAGAAGATAGGTAAAACTGGATTGCATTTAAGCGAGGACAAGTACCGGATATCAGCTCCCTGGGAATCTGACTATGCGCCAACGATCCCCAGCTACATCGCGAACATTGCAGCCTACTGTCGAGCAGTTAATACGGCCATGCGTGAGTCGGGGTCGCGCGTGCTGCTTTCCGGACTTGGAGGCGGTGAACTTCTTTTGGGTGATGGAGATCCGTTTCCTGAATTAGCGGACCTCCTGGTGCAACTCAAGTTTATATCGCTCCATCGTCGCCTGCGCACATGGAGTGAGGCACTGAACAAAACCTATGCTCGAGTGCTCTGGAAAAACGTAATTGTGCCGCTTCTGCCCGGCGGTCTACAGCTGCAACGCCGGCGCAGTGCTAACAAGGTGCTCTGTTTCTACAACCCCGACTTCGTCAAACGCATGCACCTGCGTAAACGAATGTTGGGTTCTACTGATGTCTTTGGTTTTCGGCGGCCTGGCGGCCGGTATCAGTCGAAACTGTTTCAATTCCTGCCGAGGCAAATCTCATCCGGTTTTTGGCAGGAGTTCAGTGATATTGAGTTTAGTTATCCGGGTACACATCGGCCACTGATCGAATTTCTGGCCGCGATACCTTTCGAGCAGAGGTCGCGCCCAAAAGAAGGAAAATCAATTCTTCGCCGGGCTTTACGCGACCTGCTTCCAGCGGAGCTTTTATATCGGAAAGAGCGAAGGATCACTATTCAGCCGGCAGCGGCACGAGCGGCAGCCCGAGAGAGAGTAAGAATCCGGGAGATGTTTAAGAATGCCCGAGCGTCTGCCTACGGATACCTGAATTCAGAAGCAATCCTCGCCGCCTGTGATGAAGCCAAAAAACAACCGTTCCCCTTCGTAATTTCGCTAATGCCATTTGAGTACTGGCTGCAATCTCTGGAAAAAAGAAGCGTGGGCAAATCATCTCTGGTGGTCCAACCAGGCGTGAAACCCACATCCCTCCTGAAACAGCAAAAGATTATCAGAGCCCAGTAACCGACCTGGATATACGGAGAGATCCGCATGAGCGCTATTGGTGGGATTTACAGTTTTGACCGTGGGAGCCTTGATGAATCGATGTTGGCTGCGCTGGGCCGGGGCCTCGCGTCCCTCGGTCCAGATGGTGGCCGGTTCATTAAGTCAGGCCCGATGGCGATGGTCTACAGGGCCTTCCATACCACTAAAGAGTCGCGTCAGGAACTCCAACCACTGGTATCTGCCAGTGGGCAGGTCCTGTGTTGGGATGGACGACTGGATAATCGAGAAGATCTGATCCCGGTATTAGGCGAGTGGCTACGCGGAGACTTCACCGACGCCGGCATCGTAATGGCAGCGTATTTGAAATTCGGAATCGATTTTCTTCCAAAGATAATCGCGGACTTTGGTCTTTCACTTTGGGATCCGTTATCTGGTTCGTTAATCCTTGCGCGTGATGTCATAGGCTCGCGTGATCTTTATTATCACCTAAACGAACGCGAAGTTATCTGGTCAACTAATCTCAGTTCGTTAATTGAGGTTTCGCAGGTAAACCTCGAAGTTGATGAGAATTATATTGCGGGCTACCTGACTCGACTTCCCGACACTTCACAGTCACCTTTCAAGAACATCAACGTCGTTCCGCCTGCACATGTCGTGGTCATAAAGGATAGTGACGTTCAGGTGCGCAGATTCTGGGGCCTCGACCCGGACCGCGAGATTCGTTACAGCAGCGATGCTGAATACGAAGAACATTTCCGGCACCTGTTTACGGATGCTGTCCGCTGCTGTTTACGATCTGATCGTCCGGTTTGGTCTGATTTGAGTGGCGGCCTCGACTCCTCGTCAATCGTTTGTATTGCCGATCAACTCGTCAGGGCAGGGAAGGCCGAAACGCCGCTATTGGAGACTGTCTCTTGCATTCGCGACGAATCAGTTTCATCGAATGAATTGAAGTTTATTCGCTGTGTAGAGGAAAAAATCGGTAGACAGGGTTATCACTTACCCGAGAGCGCCTTTCCGGTTTTGAGTCCGACAGCTTCGGAATCTTCCGTCATTCCAAATGCCCTGGACATCTTCATTTCTCTACACAAACAGGTTAACAAGCTAATGGCTGAGAAAGGCGCACGTGTGCGTCTCTGTGGCACCGGCGGAGACCAGATTTTTAATAGTGTTCCTTCACCGGGTGGCGTGCTGGCAGATTTCCTGGTTTGCGGGAAGTTTTGGCAGCTTCATGAGGGACTCGCCGCCTGGAGCCGCGACAGAAACAAGCCGTATCTGAAGTTATTGTGGGAGGAGGCAATCACACCGCTCCTTTCAAGAAACATACAGGTCCGGTTGAAACGCGATCTCACCAGACGTTTGCCGGATTGGTACGACCCTGGTTTCGTCGAGCGCACCAATTTCAAAGAGCTTCTGCTCGGCCCGACCGACACCTTTGGGTTTCATCTGCCCAGCCAACGTAACCAGGCTACGAATTTTCTAGGTGCAGTGAGAAGCGTCGCAACGGGCTATGCTCGAGTACTACAGAATGTTGAGCTCCGGCTGCCAATTCTTCAGCGGCCTCTGGTGGAGTTTATGCAGGCAATTCCAACCGAACAAAGGAGACGAATTGGTGAGACGAGGTCGTTACAACGCAGAGCTCTAAAGGATGTGTTGCCACCGGAAATACTTCGCCGCAAAGGCAAGGGCAATCCTTCCGAAGCTGTTTTCCGGGGCCTCACTCGCGAATACACGCGCTTACACTCGTTGCTCTCGGACGCATATGTAGCCCGTTATGGTTACGTGAATCAGCAAGGTTTAATGAGAGCCCTTGAACGAAGCCGGTATGGCGATAAGCGTACCAGCGATCTTTTTCGAATCATCTCTCTCGAGTTTTGGCTGCGTTCGTTAGAACGCTATGGCCCAGCGGCCAAAAGTAATGTCGCTGTGCTGGGATCACCGGAAGCCCGTCCGGCAGCGGCATGAAACAGCGGCGTCGTCTGCGCCTCACGAGGGCGTCGTCTGCAAGTAAGGACCAAGTCCGGTGCGGAAAAGGAGAAAGTCGATGAATAACTACGAAGTGGTCGATCTTTTTGAAGTTGGCAGCGCTGCCACCACCATTCTGGACAAAATCGGACCAGAGTTGGATGAATTCAATGATCCAGTGGGTGTGCCCGCTGAGGCTGCTGAAGAGTAAACCAGATGACAGCTCGGTGTTGGCACCACCGAGCTGTGATCAGGCATAACCCAGCTTGGCGTATCGGCGAGCCTTAGGTCGGGTTCAGGCTGATTTGCACGGAAACATCCAATCCACCGCAAGACTACACCAGATACGCCAAGCCTGAAAAGTCAGGAGAGGTAAAATGGATTACGAAGTACTCGATGTATTGGAAGTCGGCAGCGCCGGTTCCACGATTCGTGAAAAAGGCTTCACCGATTTTGACGAGCATATGGATCCTGGAGGCTTGGACGGCGAGGCTCTGGAAGGGTAACACCCCATCTGGCGTATCTGGTAACGTCACAACTAATTGAAGCCTGATCCAATGGATCGGCAATCAATTCCGACTGAAAGACGAGCCTGGTACGCCAGCTTTAATTGAGGCCACAGATTTTTCACGGATAATTACAGATCAGAATTAGAATTTCTTGCTGTTGGTTTGTTCATTTCGAAGCCTGACAATAACAGACCCCAGCCCAACCCGTCTCTCGACAGCGATCTTGCCTGGATTTCCGGTGCTGTTGACCGTGTAACCGATGATATCGTTCTGATCGCCGACTAACTTAATCAAAGCAAGTAGAAATCGTCCTCCGTCGGGCACCGAGTGGACGCTTACTTTTATCTGTTCCTTCCAACTCTGTGCGCCGGTTCGCGCCTGTGTCTTTTCCTCCGACCTGATATGACCGAACGCTTTATGAGTGAACAGGTCTAAATAACTACACTCAGTCTTTCCGCGAGGAGAGACGGGATCTAGTATTACTTTCCATTTACCGGGATTTGGATTCACAACCTCTACAGTTTCGTCCGCGAACGGACTGACACTAAACGCCTTTAACTCACACCCGTCGCCTTTACAATTGTGGTGCAGGAAAGGTTCATACACACCGCAGCGATTTGGCGTACATTCGTACAAGTAAAGATCCAAATCTGAATCAGTAGGAGCGCTAATTTGGGCTCGCAATATTTCTGTGCCGGGAGGCACGTCGATCTCATAGACTCGAGGTGCATCTGCAGCCGTTAATATCGGGCGATCAAAATAACCGCTTGCCAAAGATTCGTTACTCGTTCTTCCCACAAAAGAACCCTTGCGATTGACAAAGCTCATTTCTAATACGTCGTTATCACCCTGGAGAGACTCAACACGTTCCCCGGCAGAACGGATTTCTACTCCAAACACTGAAGCGTTATATGTGAACGTACCCTTCGCTTGCTTTGCTTGAGATAACAAACCACTGCTATTCCGATCCTTATTTCGATCCGCATCACTGAAGTCGTGATTTACAACGATCACTTCCCAAACTCCCGGCTCCGGTCTTACCACGGTTCGGCTGTGTTTTCCGCTCAGATGGTGAGGCGGACGAGTTCCTCTCGGCAGAGTGTAGACAAAACTATATTCAGTACTGCTCGGGTCCAGAAGCGTAAGTCTTAAATTGCCTTTCAGAACGGTCATCTCAAACTTGAAAGCGGCAGTGTTCTCCGGAACGCTGAAGAAATAAGACTTGTAGCCCGGGTACTGGTTTAGTTGTCCTTCGCCGGAAATTGAAAAACCGTTGCTATCTGAGAATTCCTCGGATGCGATGACGGTGTTCATCACTTCGTACACGACGTTAGAGTTGGCGGGATCTATTAATCTCAAGATGGTGGAATGAACTCCAGGAGTTTTTGGATTCACTGTCACGGGCAAAACAGTTGCACTGTTCAGTGTCAGGTTAATCGTGTCAGGACTGGAAAAGGTGCCATCGTTGCCTACCCACTGGACGCTGTATGGCAGCGATTTCGCTGAGCCTGATGTACGCGTGAAGTAAATTCTTCGCTCAGCACTCTGTCCCACGGTCCATCCTTCACGTTCGTAAATTCCTGGTCCCTGATCGGGTTCCTTCAGGTACCTGCTAAGAACATGCTTAACTGGTGCCCGGCTTGAGATGGCTACAGGAGTGGTGAGTTTCTGTAGTGCATCCCATGCTGCTGCTACTTGTATCAGCCCGTCTCCCTGCTCGTGAGCCTCATAGTCTGGTAAAAAGCGGGCGCTGGATTTCATGGCGCGTTTGAGCCGGGCTGCGTCGTAAGGAACACCGGTTTGTTTGGCACCGCTAATCAGGAGTGCCGCAGCACCCGCGGCCATAGGATTGGCTTCGGACGTGCCGGCGGCAATCGTGTAACCCGGAGGAAGCTCATAGGGAAATTTTGACGACGCCCGCGAACCGATCGTGGCGTATAGGCCTAGAGAAGGCGCAATAAGGTCAGGTTTGAATCCGCCGTCCTGACGAGGGCCACGCGATGACAGGTTGGCGACATAATCATTTTTGTCTGCAACAAGACCTTCATCCGCAAACCAGGTATTCCTGTGTATGTAAGCTCCCGTGCTAATGACATTACTGCCGAGAGCGATCTCGCTCATGGTGCCGATTCCTGGTCCAAGATTGGACGCGCTTATAAAGATCGGCTTCTTGTAGCGTTCAATTAAACGGTCCCAGACAGTGCTGACAACAGAAGCGCCATCTTTGAATCGCTCGGTAGAGGCCAGTTGAACTGTAACCAGATCGAGCTGGGAATTCTTCATTGCCAGGATCATTCCCTCGATCAGCCCATGATTTGAAAGAGAACTCATTATCGTTATGACTCGGGCTCCAGGGGCAGCTCCATTCATCTTGCCCCCAAAGAACGCCCGGCCGGCGGCAGCACTGGTCGTGGCCGTCGCATGAGCGTTGAGCACCGGAAAGAATCGAATGAAGTTATTCCTGATGTCAGCGGTGATTACAAAGGCAGCGCTCTCTCGTACCGCAGTGGTGGGATTGTCCTTGCCTAATACGCCGGACTCATATCTGACGTTGTAATCAGAAAGCGGTGTCTCATCCTCGAAGTTGTGGTTCTGATTCGTATCTACCAAAAGAGAGTTAGTGATCTTATTCCACAAGACCGCAAACACTCTGCTGCTTCCGGGAGGATTCCCGTCCAGATTGAGATCACCCCTTGTTATGCCCTTGGAGTTGAAGTCGCTTTCGTTAAGCAGACCGATGTGATAGCGCCCTGGCGAAACGGTGTAAGAGGTTCCTTTATACGTGAATTGATCTTTAAAAGACTCCACTTGCTCGCTCATTGAAATCTTGTAGTCATCGTCGTCGATCGGATCGAGTGCATCCAGAAGATCTATCAGTTTTCGTGTCGACTTGCCGTCCAGAGTTGTTGCTGTCTGTAGCTCCGGAGAGAGTATGTCAGGTATACCGGATTCAATTAGACCAATCGTCACTCCGCGTCCGTCGAAGGTTGGATGTTTGGCGATAAACTGCGGCGCTCCGATCTGGGCAGTGGGCAAATATGGATTCTCTGCCGGTGTATTCCGATCAGGTGGACGAATTACGAGCTGACGCGGATTGGAGCCGTCGACGGGGCTTTGGAGCGCAGCAGAGGTGTCGCGGAGTGGGACCGTGTCAACACTGAGAGCTTCCACACTGCTCAACCGGGCAATCTTATCAACGCTTCCGAGCGGCACCTTAAGGCGTAGGTAATCAACTTCGTCCTCTTTATAACGAAGTTTTCCACCAAGCTGGGCCAGCTGATTGACTACCGAAGCGTTCATTCCCGGTGCTGAAGCAATCACAAGCATCACTTCAGTTTTGCCTTCAGCGTATGCCTGCGCCAAAGATTCCCGGTCACGTTTAAGAAGCTTGCTCCTGCCGCGAAAGTGAGCGGAGTTGCCTTCGAGTAATCGCGTGCGTCCCCGTTGCTGCGCTTGTGGCGCGACGTTTCCGAAAAGAAACACCACGATAAGTAAAATAGACAGCGACGTCCTGATGAGCACAAAATTGTTCATAGTCGGTCTTGAAAACTGATGTGGGTTTTGCGCGACCTGCTAATGTGTTTTGACTGCTCAGAATCCGAGTCTTAGTGAGAGCTGTATGGAGCGCGGCCCTCCGATTTGATAGAGCGGATTGAATCCTCCATTGAGACCCGTCGTACCCAAACTTCTTCCGAACATCGAGGTCGAGACCCCAAAATTGGCGGTGTTCTGAAGGTTACTGACTGGATCTGCAAAGTTCGGATGATTAAAGATATTGAAGAACTCAGATCTGAATTGAAGATTGATTCGTTCTGTCAGCTTGAACTGACGACGTAAGGCGAGATCGAATTGCCAAACAGGAAACCCGCGTAGTGCATTGCGTCCGAGACTTCCTTGCCTGGGTACAACTGGTCTAAAAAATGGTCCAAACTGAGTATTGGGATTACCGGGGATAGTCTTCGGCGTGTTATTGAACCTGCGGCCGCCCGGCACAGTTGGATCATCCAGGTAAAGCGGAATCCCTTCAACCAGGTCCGGTCTCAGGGTGAGTTGTCCGAAAGCAGTAATGGCGGTATATGTGACATTTACAGGCGTGGCTGAGCGCGCCGTAACTATCGCGTCTGCCGACCAGTTCGCCAGTATTTTGCTAATTCTTCCTACCTTTGGCGTGGGGATATCGTAGGTAAATGCCCCATTTAATGCATGACGCAAATCGAAATCGGAGGGACCTCGATCCAGACGCGGATCAAATCCACTCGAAGGAGTGCTACTGAGTGAGTCGGCCGAGACAATGTCAATCGAATGCGCCCAAGTATAAGAGGCAAGTGCCTGAAACCCACGTGAGAACCGGCGACGGAACTGCATCTGGAGGGCGTGGTAATCCGATGTCGCATCGTTTGTGCCAATAAAAATATTACCGGGAATAGTGGGTGAAGTTCGTATTACGCCTTGACGCAATAGGCGACGGCCCAGAGCAGCCACGTACGAACTGGTAATGGTCTGATTAACGCCCAATGATTGATCAATTGATACATTCCATTGGTAAACGCGAGGTTGTTTGAGCTCGGGATCAAAGACATAAGTCATATCAAACGAGGTTGGAAGCGGACCCGGAATCGGCGCTGCTGAATTACTCGCAGACACGGGAAACGGTACATTGGTAAGGATCCTTATGGCCGTGAAAGGGTATGCGCCGACAAATGCATTTCCTGCAGCTCCATTCCCGAGATCATAGAAAATTCCCACTCCGCCTCGCAGCATAGTTTCTCTCCCTTGCCGATTCGAGAGTTGATAGCTCAGTCCGAAGCGAGGCGCGAAGTTGTCGTAAGTTGTTTTCCACAACGGAGTGCCGCGTGGCGCAAAAGCGAAGGTCGCGGGATTATCGATCTGAGTCAGGGTTACGGGATCGTTGCCATTTGCCTCATGCGGCGGCGGGTTTACGTCCCATCTGACGCCGTATGTGAGGGCCAGTTTAGGGCTGATTTTCCATGTGTCCTGTGCATAGAGAGAGAAGTTATTGAATATGACAGTATGTGGGCTCTGGAACGCTGAGATAGTTACCTGTGCGACGCGCCCTGAAAGAAAGCTGCCTGCCGGCGCCGAAGCGGCGGTTCCAACACCAGTGAAGACGAGAGTCTGCAGGTAATCCTGCACATCAAAAATGGGCGCCAGCCGGCGATAATCAACACCGAACTTAAATTGATGATTGCCTCTTAAGAAAGACAGGTTGTTTACAATATTGAACTGTCGTTGCACAGATTCCGGACGTTTACCGAAAACAAACGAACCCAGTAGCGCGCCACTAATGGAAACGGTGCCACCCGACTCAACAGTCGATCTATTGGCCGGCAGAAGAATGGATTCAGGAGGTATAACGGCCCCGCCGAATTCATCGACAGTAAAATAGGTTGAGGCTTTATGCCGGCTGAAATTAACGCGCAGGTCGTTGTTAACTGTCGCGCTTGGCAGATAAGTTGCCCCGAACGTAAGTGTTTGAGTTTTAACGTCAAAGTGTGAAAGCGTATTCAGGGTTGCACTTGCGCCGCGCGCGATGGTGTCAGACGGCGAATGGTTATATCTTCCGAATAGTATTAGTTTGTTGTTAACAACCCCATCGATTCGGATGCTCGTCGCATTCAACGTGGTGGGATTGGAAAAGCTTGCGGAGAAGTTTGCCAGCCCATTGGGTCTCTGCACTCCATTCGGTTTAGGAAACATATTCAACAATGGTTGCAGAGCGGCTGGTGCCGTCTGACGAGCAGTTAATGATGGCACGTCGCTGATTCCGACCAACGGTTGGCGCAAACGCAGGCCCTCGTACGAGAAGAAAAAGAATAACCGGTCCTTACCGTTATAGAGTGCCGGCCCACCCTCTCCGAATTGCGGCAGCAGGATCGGACCACCTACTACGGCGCCGAAATTATTCTGGCGCAGAGGCGGCTTCCGCAACGCCGGATTGGCGTTGACAAACCAATCGGTAGCATCCAGCACATCGTTCCGCACGTAATCAAACAGGCTGCCATGAAAGGCGTTCGTTCCAGAACGCGTCACAAGTGACACCTGCGCTCCAGGCGTACGACCAAACTCCGGCGCAAAAGTCGACGTCTGAATCTTGAACTCTTGCAGTGCATCAACTGAAACGAGATTATTTGTGCCTCCAAACGCACTGAGACCCGGTAATGATCCCGCCGCTGACTGGCCGGGAACAATGGTCGCGATCGCCCCAATATTCCCGCTGACCCCATCCACCGTGAAATAGTTAGCACTGGCCCGTTGTCCGTTGACACTGAATTGCCCTTGTTCTGCGCCGGTACTCTTGGTTAAAACGACCCCTGGCGAAAGGTTAATCAGGAACTGAAAACTCCTTCCATTAAGGGGTAAGTTGTCGACAAATTGCCGATCGACTATGGTTGCAACTGCAGGTGACTGATTGATGAAACTCGAAGAGTCGACGATCTCAACCGTTTGGCTGATGTTGCCAACTTTCAATAAAATCTTGATCAACCTCTGGTCATTCACATTCAGAATCACATCTTTTAGCTCAGCGGTACTGAACCCATCGTGTTCCGCTTTCACCGAGTAATTGCCGGGACTGAGTGAGACAACGACGAACGTGCCCTCGTCATTGGTCGTTGTAGATCGCTGAAAATTCTGGGCGATATTGATCACAGTGATATTCACGCCGGATACCATCGCCCCTCTCTCATCGGTCACTATGCCGCTCAGTGTTGCGGTGTCGCTCTGGGCCTGGACCACGACCGAAGAGAGTGTCAAAACCAGGAGAGGAACGACACGAAAAAAGACGGTTCGAACGGGCAATGTGCTGAGACACAAAGAGTGAAAGGCACACCGAGAGACTGCTGAGAATCTGGGCATTCTTAGTTCTCCTGTGGTTTGGACACACCCGCCTGGTGACAGACGGAGTGTCGGATTTTATTTGTTTAACTCTTCATTACGATTCTGGGTGTCGCAATGGAGATCTCAACCCATAAAGACCTAAATAGTCTTCAAGGAATTCTCAAAAAGTTATTAGTTTTGAAGATCAGAAAAGCTCAATTGCTTGTGCTCTGATACTTGCCGATTGCTCCCGCCAACTTTCCCGCCCGCTGCATTGACTGCCAAAACGCTGTCGATTTGATCGCCGCCGCAGAAGTCTGCGACGAGATCGTCAGTGCTGAGCGGATGGCGTCGGTGTTCGAGAGCGCCAGTTTATGAAGTCGCTCAATGGCGCGAGCGAGATCAGCGTCGCTCTGAATCGAAACCTCTTCTGCCGTAGTCAAAGCTTGTCCGGGAAAAAAGACTGGTCCAATTTCCTGACGCAACACGGCATTCTCGCGTTCGAAAGCAGCCGCATGCTCGTGCACCATCGCAAGGAACTTTGCGCGTGCGTCAGGAGCGACCGTCCGCATATCAACATTGGCAAATCGATTAATGAGCTGCTTTAGTTCGATCGCCTGAAACAACGCGCGATAGGCGCGATTGACTGTTTGCGACGAGTAATTACGGATCGCTTCATCCGTGGAGCCATTCGGCTTTCGTTTCTCAAAAAACGCGCGAAGTTCCATGTCTGCGGCGATCGTGTCGGCTGTCTCCTCCGCCTCTTCAACAATCACCGGCCCCGTTGGCGAGTGGCGCTGGGTTGCTTCAGCAACCGTACGAATCTCGATCTTCACAGCGGGATTGTTGCTAACGGCCGCCAAGGCCCTCAGGAATTCATCCTTTCGCTGCTGAGTGTCTACAACTCCCTCAACGCGCAGTGACCCACCTGCGCTGCGCGTGAGGTTGACTTGCTCATTTCGGTCGGCCTTGGCCCGATTGAGCAAGTATGCGACGTCGACTTCCAGCTCTGCGGAAGCTATGGGTGGCATCGACGTGCTGGGCGACGGAGGGACGCGGCTTGCGGTGAGGTCCCGGAGTGCCCGCTCTCCAGGCCTGCCAGGTTCCCCGGCCCCCCCTATCAATTTCGGTTCAATCTCGAAAGCGTTTGGCGCTACATCTTTCAGAGGCAGTACCTCAAAGCTCGCCTCGACGAACCGGTATTCGCGTAATACGCCGCCGCGCTGCACGACCAAAGTCTGTTCAATCGCATGAAGATCAGACTTGCTCAACGTGAGCGTGGCTCTTAATAGTTGAGTTGCTCCAATCGTCCTGCCCACTTCGTAATGCAGCACGTAAGTGGCTGGCGTCTCCTTCACCTCCGCCAGCGTTGGTTGTTCGATTAGAGCGGTAAACGACTGGGCCGATAGATCCATTTGCCAGACATCCTGGAGGCTGAGCAGCAGATTGTCCGGAGTTGTTATTGCCGGCTGCGACTGTGGTTTGGATCCATGGTGATAGACCATGCGAGAACCATCAGTACGCTGCGATGTGCCGCCAACAAGTCGATTGGAATGGTCGTAAAGTCTCTGCGTCCGTGCGCCATTGCCCGGGTTCTCCCAGATCTCGATTCTGTGCTGCGCCACAATCGCGCCTTCGGCACTGCGACGCTCTTCGAGATTGATGAACCGGTGTCTGACGCGATCGGACGTCCCTGCAGTGCTTTTCTCAGCAACGGTCGCTTTCTCGAGCAGACTCGAGGCGCTTAAGGTCCGCGGCAAGCTGGCTTTGAAAAACAGGAAGCCGGCGATTACGACTACACAGGCCACCACGATCAACCAGCCTAGCTCTCGCGTAGGCTGCCCCCGCTCCGCACCGGCCGATTGGCCCAGCAGATTAAGATCCGTCGATCTTAACAACGGCGACGAGTCGGCCTCACCAATCGACGTGCCGCGTCTCAAGGTGCTGACAAACCGCTGAGCCCACGAGCGAACATAGAAGAGCACACCGTGCACTTCTTTCGCTTCCTTCAGCGTGTCAGCACCGGGCACCACAAAAAGGGGTGAGGACAAAGAATTCGTGTTCGCCATCTCCGCAGTGACCAGATCCTCTTGCGGCGCCGGATCCTTGTACACTACGTGAAGCGTTGGGCCGTTCTCATGCTGCAAACAGGCCTCGAGCAATCTTCCTTCGCTGAGTTGGATCCATGCCCATTGTTCCCGTTGAGGTCCGAGTGGATCGATGCTCAGGAAAAGCATCTGCACTCCCTGCTCACTCGAAACCTCGACAAACTCGATCGGATCATCCGGATTGAGGTTGAGATCCAGTTCGCTCAGGTCAGAACTAACTTTCAGCGAACTCACCTGGACACTATTAACGGCGATTCGCAATTCCTGAGGTTTATGTTCGTGTGTCTCGCGCAGGCGGTGCGCGAACTTCTGCGTCAAATCGCCTGTGCCACCACCGGATGAGCCACCGCCATTCGCATTGCTCGGAGGCTCTTCAGGTTCAGATGGTTCGCCGCGGAAACGTTGGGCGAGCAGTGGTAAGCCGAGCAAGCTATTCACCGCATCAAGGCATGCGGCACAACTGACAATGTGTGCGAGCTTCGGGGTGGTGAGTGCGTTTGCATTGCTACTGGCGTAAATCTCTTCTAACTCCACTTGCGGCAAACAATCACCCTGGCAGGAGTTGAAGATCATCTGCCGCAGTTCAAGCATTAGATCGCAGTCTGATCTCAGGTATCTGATTTGTTTTCGATCTGCAGTCCGCACGGCATCCACGAATCTCAGCCGGCCGGGCTCATTCATGAGAAGCTTCACTTCCCGCCGCGCCAACCCTTGCCACTGGTCTACGCAATGTCGCGAGCTGTTCAGCACGCTGGCAATTTCAGTGGGAAAATATTCGTGAAAGAAGCGGAGGATGAGAACGCTGCCTGCTCGCGACGATTCCTTTCGCGAACAGGCGTAAGTGCAAATCTGATGGAGCTCTTCAAACGCCTGCATGCGGCGCGGGGGTTCAATTGCCGTCCAGCCGAGCCGGCAGGAGTCGTAATCGGCAACTGAGAGCGCCACTTCCTGCAGGTGTTGCGCCGTGCGACTCAATCGTGAGGCGTGCATGTAGCGCAACATTCTTCTTAAGTACCCATCGATGTTTTCAATCTCTTCCAGTCGCGTGCGGCCCAGCACAAATTGCACAAACGCATCCTGAACGAGATCCTCTGCGGCATCGCGTTCCTGATTGGTCAAGCGCATTGCCCACGCGAGCAGACCCTCGTAACGCTCGGTGAACAACTGTTCACGCTTCTCATCTAATTGTGCGGCCACTCGGCTCTGATCCAGCATTTCGTTTCTGGGCGTCTTCGACAGTCCCGTTACTCAAAAAGGACGTCTGCGGAATTCTGACTATATGTGTATTTTCGAGGGAACGATCTCAAAGAGAAAATGCCGCTAAGGTGAAGAAAATAAACGAGTTACTTTGTTGATTAGTGACAGCTATAGCCTTGCGCCGCTCTCAGTTGGGAGTAAACGTCGCTGAGATTAATGTAGGAAATCCAAAGGTAATAGAAGTCGCCGTTAGATGGTTGACTCAACTTCTATTACTGGGTGATTGCGACAGCCAAAGTGAGACGGCGCTGCCTGGATCGATCACCTCAATACGTACTTCTGTCCTCCAATTATTACAGGGCGTAGACATGTTAGAATGCTGGGGCGCACTCAACTTTCGTCCATCCCGATTGAACGCGAATACGAAATCTGAATTGCTTAATCCAAATGTTTCAATGATGCTTAAAGCTACTGCGGGGCTCAGAAGCAGAATGTGTCACCCCTCAATACCGCGTGACGTCATTCTGAACCTGAGAGATGCGCCGGATGCTACATCCGCAGAGGAGAGATGTCAAATATTTTTCCGAGATCTGGGACAACTTCCGCTGCCTTACCGGGTAATTGCTCGCTCAACGCGCGCATCTTCAACGTGTTTTGCAGATCTGTTCAGGATCTCGGAAAAAACTGCCAGTCTCGGTGCGATGTCGAGACTCTTGAGTTAAGGTGATAGATAGAACTCAGCAGGGATGAATTGTGGATAGACGGGAGCTCACGACCGTTTTGCAGGATCCGGCAAGCGCGATGCGACGCCTTCTCAGCGTCTGGTCAGATGTTCCGGTACTGTTGATGCTGGATATCGACTGGGAGCGCGGCCCTTTGGTGCTGGTCGGATTATCTGATCGCATGATGTGGCCGCTGTTGCCACCGGGGAGCCTGCTGCAGTTGGACCAGAAGGTTCGAACGATTGCCGGTGGATCGTGGCCGGAGTTCGAGCGTCCTATTTATCTGATCGAGTACAGGGGCAGGTTCTATTGTTGCCACGCGCAGCGGAGAGGCGAGATGCTGCGCTTAATCTCTCACGCTGAGTCGGGGGCGCCGCCGGCGATCTCCATTCCCTTTAAAGAAGCGAAAGTACGCGGCCAGTTGACTCCGATCTTTCGTCCGCTCGCAATCAGAGGCAGCGCAGCAGGTAGGCCTGGTTCGAAGCGAAAATAGGTCCTATAGCAGCTTATAGGACCTATTCGTGGTGGAGACTTTTTTACAGTGCCTCGAGTTTGCGCCACGTCTTGATCGTCGTTAAAGAATGCGACGGAGCAAAGCCGAGTCGCTCCGCTTTGATCGCGAGACCCGCATAACTCAGTGTGGTCCCGGTCTGTCGTTTTAGTTGAACGAGATTTTTAGGCAGACATTGATTGGTCCGTATGCCCATCCTGTTCATGTGCGCAACGAAATCGCGATCGGGAAAGAGCAGTTCGGCCGCAAAAATCTCAGCGCCGATCTCGATGCTCTTATTCAGATTCGATTGATCGCAATAAGAAATCCCGAGGTCTCGATCGCGAAAGAAGTGTTTCAGCTCATGGGCCATGGTAAAGGCCATCGGATCCTGCGGCAGACCTTTTGCCACCATCACCGTCGCGCCGAGATGATCGTTAATAAACGCGCCGCGCAGGTTTCTGAAACGATAGGGCCATTCGTCAACGGTAATCTCGTATTTGGCGTAAATCCTCATCAGGTCGTTGGGGAGAACGCGTGGTGAGGACAATCCATTCTCGGCGCGCACCTGGCGCGCGAGTTGTTTGAGGTCTTCGTAGTAGCTTTGAGTATTCATCTATGTTTTCCCCCTTTTCGACCAGGCTTAGGTCGAGTCTTTCCCTGGTAGATGCCGCGGGCCTTCCGAAACTCCGCATATTTTCTCAACTCCTCCAGATCGGCAGGGTGTAACTGTCTGGCAGTACGCAAAAGCGCTTTGAGATTTTCGTCTTCATCGTCGGCAATCATCTCGTCCGGAAGGAACGACATCATCGAGACGCCGAAGAAACGTGAGATTCGTTCGAGGTCTTTGAGGCTCGGACGATAGGTGCCTGTTTCCCATCGCGAAATCGTGTTTGGCGCAACTTTCAAAGCAGCTGCGAGCGATTCCTGCGACAGACCTTCACCACTGTTGTAGCTGACGCGCAGATCTCTGATTTTCGCTGCGACGTGGTCGAGCAAGTCCATTGCTATTCCTCTTTTCTCATCCTGTATGAGGACGACATTTAACTAATATCGTTGACAAGGGGTTGAGGCCCACGTATTATACGCACTCGGCCTAATAATTCAATAGAGGCATAACCTCACATGAACAAATTTCTACTTCGCAAACGTATGTTTCTCGCCTCGGCATCTACCGGCACGACTTCTTTCATTCTCGCGGAAGTTGAATCGAGTCGCGGTGGTGAATACAAATGGGGCCATTACATGTTGACGATTGCTGATTGTCGTCGACGAATTCAACTTGAGTTTTTCCTGGGCACAGTGCGTGCGCGGCGTGAGAGTTTGCGAAAACTCGATCTGTTGTTGAAGGTGCTCGGGTCCTTTCGTAACGCTCTCATCGCGGAGGCGCAAGCCATCACCGAATACGAGCGTTCCGGAAAAACAAAACCTAAGCCACAAAAAAGCACAAAAGGCACGTAAGGTAAAAACCTTTGTGCCTTTGTGGCTGTTTTAAGAAGTCGTCGCAGGCGCGTGAGCGGCCTCGACGGTCTCCTCCGTCTTCTCCCATTTCACCAGCCTCAGATCGATACATCTTTCGGGCCATGACGATGTGGGAAAACTGGCGTATTTTGGCCTCATGAAAACAGTAACTACAGACGTAATCATTATCGGCGCAGGCCCGACGGGCCTTTCGCTGGCCTGTCAGCTCATCAGGTACGGGAT
>JAICQI010000235.1 GCA_025937955.1 Pyrinomonadaceae bacterium | reverse complement strand
CGAGGTTGATGCGTGCCGGAACGACGTGCAGGTTCTCGACCGGAGTTTGATAAACCGACTCCTCCACCGGCGCCATCCCATCCATCATCAGCTCGTAGACGGATCGCTCGACTGCGCGTGGATCTAAAAACGAGATCGAACTATTGGCCTGGGGATCGAGATCGAGAAGAAGGACACGATTTCCCTTGCGGGCAAAGGCGGCGGCCAAATTGATGGCGGTAGTGGTCTTCCCTACCCCACCTTTTTGGTTGGCGATGGCGATTACCATTCGCTGCACAGTTTTAAACTATCGCTCCATAGTTACATTCATCCACAGAAATCATCCACAGAAACTACATAGGTAAGTCACCGGCTTCGCCGATAACGTCGGGCCATTCTTCTTCACTGCGAGACATCTCTGACTCTTCACTCTCTTCAGTGGGCAAGGTGTTGTGCGATGCCTTGATCACTTCCATATCAACATAGATCGGACAGTCGGCACGCAGCGCCAGTGCAATCGCATCGGAAGGTCTGGAATCGAGCACCATGCGATCTCCATCGCTGTTTCGCATTTCGATCACGGCGAAGAACGTGTTATCACGCAAGCTCGTCACGACCACCCGATCGACCTGAACTCCCAGCTCGACGAGCAGGTTGCGCAACAGATCGTGAGTCATCGGCCTTGGCGGCGCGATCTTCTCGATCTCGAGCGCGATGGCGTTCGCCTCGTAAGCGCCCACCCAGATCGGAAGCATCGTATCACTCCCAACGTCTTTTAAAATAATAATTGGAGTCCCGCTGTTGGGATCCATCATTAACGCTCGGATCTTTACTTCGATTTCCATACGCAGGTACCCCTGACCCTACACTAAACTCCCGTACAAACTGTTTGTCTTCGCTTCCGTGACTACCACGTCAACAATTTCACCTTCGAGGCTGTTGTCGCCCTTGAAGTTAACTACCTTATGGCAAGTGGAATGTCCTGTCAGATCGCTTTCGGACCGAGAGCTTTGCCGCTCAGCAAGCACGCTCAGCTTTCGCCCGACGTATGATCGGTAGATCTTCTCCTGAGCTGCACGGTGCACTTTTTCGAGCTCCAGGAACCTCGCAGTCTTCTCAGTCTCAGGCACGTTATCATGAAACTCCGCCGCCGGAGTACCCGCACGTTTGGAATACTTGAAGATATAAAGACTGTCGTACTCGCATTCTTGCACCAGCGTCACGGTTTCATGAAAGTCTTCGTCAGTTTCACCCGGAAAGCCGACGATGATATCGCTCGTCAGTGCCAGACGCCTGCTCGAGTTCTTGATACGTTGTATCCGTTCGAGATAGTCACTGCGTTTATGACCGCGTCGCATCAGTTTGAGAATGCGATCGCTGCCGGACTGCACCGGCAGGTGAACCCAATCACAGAGATTCGGATTCTCTTCGAGAGCTGTAACAATGTCCGGATGGAAATCACGCGGGAAAGAGGTCGTAAACTTGATACGTGGCAATCCGGTTGCGGCGACGGCGCGTAGCAGACGGCAAAACGGTGTGGCGCCTGTGAATCCTTCCAGCCCGTCTTCGACACGCGGGCGATAACTGTTCACGTTCTGGCCGATGAGATGAATCTCTTTGTAGCCGAGCGCCTGGAGCCGTCTTGTTTCGGCGACGATCTCGCTGGCTGGCCGACTCTTTTCACGTCCGCGTGAGTAAGGCACGATGCAGAACGAGCAAAACTTATTGCAGCCTTCGATGATGGGAATGAAAGCGACGTGTGGTGAGTGTCGCTCAACTGGAGAGACATCCCATGAGTCTTGTTCGCCGCGCTCGCCGAGGTCGAGAACTCTTCTTTCTCCCTCACGTGCGCGTTCGATGAGCACGGGAATGCGATCGGTGGCGCGTGTTCCGATCACCATGTTGACGGATGAAGCATGTTCGAAAACTGCTTCGCCTTCGAGTTGGGCCACACAACCCATTACGCCAACCAGCAAGTCTCGTTTGTCGGGTCGCGCCGCACGCACTTCACCGATGCGCGTATAAACCTTCCGCTCCGCTTTCTCGCGCACCGAACAGGTGTTGAGCAACACCACGTCCGCTTCGTCGATCGATTGGCACAGATCGTATCCGGAAGCCCGCAAACCCGTGGCTGCACGCTCGGAATCAGCAACATTCATCTGGCAGCCAAAAGTTTCTATGTAGACTCGCGGCTTCATTACGTCAAAACCTATTGATGATGCCCGACAGTCTACCAGAAATCATTTGAGGAACGCGATAGCCATAAATCGCCGTGCTAAATCGAAAACAGGGGTGTCGCTTGACCGCTTGTGAGGACGCTAGTAGTATCGCGGCATGTCAGTAAACCCAGTTAAAAGAAAGGCTCCTCATGTCCTTCAATAAAATAATTCTCGTGGGAAATCTCGGGCGCGATCCCGAGTTGCGTTACACCGCCCAGGGTACTCCCGTTTGTAGTTTCAGCATGGCCACTAACGAGCGGCGCAAAGATCGAAATGGCGAAATGCAGGACCAGACGACCTGGTTTCGCATTACTCTCTGGAACCGGCTCGCGGAAACTGCCTCACAGTATCTGCAAAAAGGTAAACAGGTTTACATCGAAGGCCGGCTACGCGTGGAAGAGTACATTGATCGCGACGGCAAACCGCGCCACTCGCTCGAAGTTTTTGCCACTGACATGCATTTCATCGGCACGCGAGGCGGCGACGACACTACGCACGAGCGAGCTGCCTCGGCGAGCGCCAGCGCCGGCCCCGCGGATTCGCAGGCAGATTTGTCTGACGACGATATTCCGTTTTAGCCACAAAAAGGCACATAAGGCACAAATGAATAATCAAGTGCGCCCTTAAAATGGGTTAAGTCTTTTTGTGCCTTTTTGCGGCTCTACTTCTTCTCCGGGAAGAGCGTTACCTTGATGAAGTTCTTGGTGTCGAGATACAACTTCGCTGCTTCTTGAATCGTGGCTGCGTCGAGCTTTTTGTAAAACTCCGGGACCTGCCAGACTCCAGCCGGATCCTCGCCATTGTGGTACCGCGCTTGAATCTGGGTTAACAGATAGCCATTCTGTTTGCTGCTGGTCTCAAACTCCCGAATCAGCGCTTCCTTCTCGTCGTTGAGTTGTTTCTCGGTCGGCCCATTAGTCTTAAACTTTTCGATCTCCTCAAACACTCGTTTGAGCAGATCTTCAGTTCGATCAGGTGAGCTGCCAAACTGTATCATGATCGAGTATTCCTGCTTCGGAAACTTTGTATAGCTGGCATTAGCACTAACACCGTAGGTACCACCGAGCTCTTCGCGAATAACCTCCATCAATCGGTTTTGTAAGATCTCCGACATCGCACGAATCGCCACTCGCCGCGATTGGTCATATACAAACGGACCGCTAAAAATGATTGCCGCGCGGCTCTTCGGCTCGATTCCCTTCTCGACCTTCTTCTCAATAATTCCTGTCGGAATCTTAACGCCGACGTCTTTCCACGACTCTTTCCGTCCAGTCGAAGGAAGCGCGCCAAGGTAACGCTCAACAAGCGGCTTCATCATTGCTTCGTCGAAACTGCCGACAAAGAAAAACGTGAAGTCGCTCGCATCGGCAAAACGATCTTTGTAGAAGGCCAGCGACTTGTCGAGATTCCACTGATCAACCGTGGCCGCGGTAGTCATGCGACGACGCGGGTGGTCCTGGAATCTCGAGTTCATGAGTGCTTCGAAGAAAGAGAAATCGGGCGACACGCTTTGATTAGTCATGAACGTCCGCGCCTGTGAAGCCGTAAAAGCGAAAGCGTTCGCATCGGCCCTTGGTTGAGTGAAGCGCAGATAGATCAGTTGGAACATCGTTTCGAGGTCTTTGCGAGAACTGTTTCCGGTCAAGCCTTCTTCCAGCTCACCAATAAAAGCAGATGCTGACGCGACCTTGCCCGCCAACATTTTTTGCAGATCGATGGCGCTGAATTTTGCAACACCGCCCGCCGATATGACTTGCGTTGCAGAGCTTGCCGGAATGTAATCAGCATCACTCACGAGAGACGTTCCGCCAGGGCTGGTAGCCCTGAACACAATCTCGTCGGCGCGGAAATTCGTCGGCTTGAGAACGACCTTAACGCCGTTCGCCAGCTCCCACGTTGTTAGACCAGTCTTCTCGTCTGTGCTGGCTTTGGTGATCTTTCCTGGCGCAGGCAGTGCCTCGAGTAGCACCGCTGAGCCTACGGTATCAACGTAAGGCTTAAGTTCCGCGGCGGGCATGTCTTTGATGACGGCTGCAAGCTTCGACTCATCAGGCACTGCAAGTCCGGTTTTCTCCGGAGCCGTGACTATCACCAATCGATTCTGGGCGCTGACCGGAAACCACTCACGCGCGAGTTTGTTGATCTCGGCAAGCGTAATCTCGGGCACGAAACGCTGGTGCAATGCATGCTCATCATCAGCACTGGGAAGCGTCTCGCCCACGAGGAAGTTGCGAACGTATTCGGCAGCCTTCGTGGAAGACAAAACGTTTTCTTTCTCCAGTGCAAGACGTTCGTAATTGCGCAACACACTTGCTTTCTGGCGCGCCAATTCCGTCTCTGTGAACCCAAAGCGCGCGACTCTTTCGGCCTCGGTGAGTAACACACGCATGGTGTTTTCAATCGCGCCACCTTCCTTGACGAGGGCATTCAGGTAAGCAACCTCCTTGCTACGCGCCAGGAAACTACTCCGCCCCGTAAAGCCAAAGACGAATGGTGCGTCGGGCTTTTGCGCGAGCTCGGCAAAGCGCGCGTTCAGCATGCCGGAAAAGAGCCGGTCAACCGTCCTCTGCCTGTAAGCGCCGATCGTGCCCTGTGGGCGTGCGGGCAAGAGAGTGTCTACCTCGACGCTCGTTGTGGTGCTCTCTTTGTCGGTATTGATCGAGTAACCGGTGTCTGTACGATCGGGAAGATCAAATTCCTGTCGCGGTCGCGGACTCGTCGCCGCCGGCATCGATCCGAAATGAGTGGTCACGAGTTTCTCGATGGCAGCTTTGTCAAAATCACCAACCGCGATGACGGCCATCAAGTCGGGCCGGTACCAGTCTTTGTAGTATTGCTTTAACCGCTCCGGCTTGCCGTTCTGAATGATGTCTGGTTTGCCGATGGGAAGCCGGTTGGCATAACGAGACCCTTTGAACATTACCGGAAACATCTTTTCTACATTGCGCATACCGGCGCCGCGACTCGAACGCCATTCCTCCAACACCACGCCACGTTCTTTTTCGATCTCGGGATTATCGAATGAGACGTTTTGCGCCCAGTCCTGTAGCACCTGGAACGACTTTTCTATTGCGCCGGGCTTATCAGTTGGGACGTGGAGCATGTAGACCGTTTCGTCAAAGCTCGTGTACGCATTGAGGTGTGCACCGAAGCGCATGCCCAAAGATTCTACGAACGCCTGTAGCTCGTGCTTGGGAAAGTTCTTAGTACCATTGAAGGCCATGTGCTCGACGAAGTGGGCCAGGCCAAGTTGATCGTCGTCTTCAAGAATTGAGCCGGCCTTGACGACGAGCCGGAGCTCGGCTCGTTTTTCCGGTTTCTTTGTAGTCCGAATGTAGTAGCGCAACCCGTTCTTAAACTGGCCCATCGTGATTTGCGGATCGACAGGCATTGGCTGCGTTAATAGCGCACTGCCATCGATGCTCTTGGCAGTTTGCTGCTGTGCGCTCGCAATGGGAACGACGCTCAGAATGAGAGCCAGCAGGAAGGAGAGTTTTCTTGTATAGACGTGAGTTCTCATGACGTACTCCTTTGGAATCCGGGCGTAGATTGAGTGTGCGCTAGTTTAATCCAGATTACGTGGATTGCCATAAGGCACAATGGTTTTGTTAACTTTGTGCTTTATGTGCCTTTTCGTGGCTAAACTTCTTTGGCTCTTTGTGGCTCGTCAGTTCCCCAACGACCGAAGCCGCGCAGTTTGTTGTAGCGACGCTTGAGCCGATCTTCCTGCGAGCAGCTCACTGCTTCTGCCAGACGCTCGCTCAAAGCTGAATCCAGGAAACGAGCCGTTTGATCGTAATCGTTGTGAGCGCCGCCTTCGGGCTCGGGAATGATCTTGTCGACAATTCCCTCTTCGAAGAGATGCTGCGCAGTGAGTCGCAGTCCTTCCGCTGCCTGATCGGCGCGTGATGAGTCTTTCCAAAGAATTGCCGCGCATCCTTCAGGAGTGATGACTGAGTAAGTCGCATTCTCGAGCATCAGCACTTGATCTCCGACGCCGATCGCGAGCGCGCCACCCGAGCCACCCTCGCCGATCACGGTTACGATAATCGGCACTTTGATTTTCGCCATCTCGCGCAGGTTGTACGCGATCGCTTCCGCCTGACCGCGTTCTTCGGCGTCAATGCCGGGATACGCGCCGGGCGTGTCGATGAACGTGAAGATCGGGCGTCCAAACTTCTCGCCGAGTTTCATCACGCGCAACGCTTTGCGGTAACCCTCGGGTTTCGGCATGCCGAAGTTTCGATAACTGCGCTGCTTCGTGTCGCGACCTTTTTGATGACCCACGACGATTACCGGCAAGCCATGAAAGCGAGCGAGCCCGCAAACGATTGCCGGGTCTTCCGCGAATCTCTTGTCGCCATGCAGCTCAACGAAGTCTTCAAACAAACGCTCGATCAGATCGAGTGTGTACGGCCGGTCTGAGTGTCGAGCAAGTTGTACACGCTCGAACGCAGTTCTTTGTTCCACGGGCTGCTCCGGCTCAGCCGGTTCTTTCTTTTTGTCCTTTGCCATCGGGTTTGTTCCGAAACATTAAAGCGCTGTTGTCTGTGACCAGCGAACTTCGCCTTCTTGATCGATAAACTGCTCGTTAATTGAATCCGGTCCCAGGGTTAACATCGCGAACCCGCACAGAACGCGGTTGGCCTGCTGGATATCGGTGTCTTTATAGATACTTGATAACAGTTCATGAGCGAAATATTCAACTGAAGGTATGGTGCTGCCGTCCGCGTTCTGCAAACCGTAGGCGACACCAAACGGGATTGCAGCGTGCCCGGAACAGCGAGCCTTCACTCCGTTCTGTCCTGGAAATGATTTATCCGAGTAGACAATCCCATTGTGAACATGTCCCCAGTACCAGATGTCGGGGGGACGGCCCAGGGCCGAAACTAGCTGGTTCCAGAGTGGGAGTGGTGCTGTTTGGGTTCCCTCGACGTTGGTTGGATTGTGATGCGTGATCACGATCACTTTCTTGCCCGTTGTGTTGAGGCTTTTGATGAAGTTGATCTGATTGTCGTCAGTCAGAGCACCGTTCATGAACAGTGAGCTGGTGTCGTAGTAAGCAGTGTCGAGAGCGATGATGATCCACTTCTCACTCTGAAGCGCGAAGTAGCTCGTGTTCTGTTGCAAAGCAAACGGCGCCGTATTCAGTGCTTTGCCAAAATAACCTTGCGCGCCGCTGTACATTTCGTGGTTCGAGTTGAGCATGAAGGAGCCTTGCGATCCGCTCACCCAGTAGTTCACGAAGTTGGTGACTTCCTCATCAGAGTCGAAAAAACCCGCAGTGCCGGCGTAATAGACGTCGCCGAGATGAATGGTGTAATCCGGCGCCTGCGACTTTACCTGAGTGATCACTTTGAGCGCCGGACAGTCCAGGGTACCGTCGGTCCAATCTCCTGTGCCCCAATCTCCTACCAGGGCGATCTTGACCGTGTCACTCGTAACCGAGATGGTCGCCGGAGTCGTACCGAATTGCGCCCACGAACTGACCTCTTTTACATCCAGCTTTAGTGCGATGTAGTAAATGAGAGATGTCACCCAACCGGTGTCGAGATTGCCAAACTTGCTTCTGGCGATCAGCGAGCCGTCGTAATCGATAGCACCGGGACCTTCGACTTCGGTTTTCCACGACTCCAGCATCGCGTCTGTAATTTGTGTCTCCGGAAGGCCGAGCAAACGTCTGAGGACGGAATGGTGGTTATCGAGGATGTATAACGCCAGCCCGTACTGAGTCGAGCCTGGTTCAGTGTCAGGGGGATGCTCACCGTTCATTAGTTTAATCAACTTGGTTTCGCATGCTTGCAGGTATACGCCCAGCCGGTTGATCTCGGCGCGCGCGTCGCTGAGGTCGGTCAGCGGGTGAAATACAAGCTTCTCGACGATTTGAGCGGAGATCTTTATTTCATTGGCAAGATTGGCAAGTTCCTGAGGT
>JAICQI010000650.1 GCA_025937955.1 Pyrinomonadaceae bacterium | reverse complement strand
TGTTCACATAGACTGGTAAGATTGGAATCCTGGGTTCAGGCAAAAGGAAATACAATGGCACGTTTTGCGTATGCTGCAACTCGACATGTTCGCCGAACGAGAAATCGATTCCCTTCTCCATGCCCGCGGCGACGATGGCTCGTCCAAGCTCTTTGTGATTGCGGTAACGAAACTTATGCCGGGTAAAATGGCCGTCGACCTCATCGGCCAGAGTCACGAAGAAAGTTGGAATGTTGTTCCAAAAAAAGTTTACGAACTGATCATTAGCGACGACGATGAGAACGTCTGGTTTGGCTTCTTCGAGATCGGTACGTAAAGCAGCGAACGCGGCTTCGGCGTCACGTCTGAGCCTTTTCTGTTGCTCTAGTGTCGGTCTTGACGTGGACCCTTGTGGCGCCATGCTGTAGTGCAAATCCATGAAGTCTTCCCATTCGGCACCGGGCTCTAAAAGAATATTTGGCGCATGACTGGCAGCCATTGCCGAGACTAGCGGCATGATTCGCACTCCTTTGCCGGATCACCGTCTCTTTCTCTGGTCTCAATTGACCTCATAGTGTTAAGAAAGCTATAGCAAAATCATTAGTAAGTGAAAACTCAAGCGCACTGGAGCAATCTATAGCATTCGATAACCCCTCACTGACCAGTAAACAAGGATGAAAACGACAACCACTGAGATGATGGGATGAGCTATAACCCAGTTCAACCCGGGTTCAAGTGCATACCGCAACGTATAGTCAAAAAGCTTTTCGAGTCGGTCCATTCGCATCCCCTTTCTCGTGCACTACTCTCGAAGAATGCCAAAACATTTTAACAAACGGGGCATAGACCGCCAATGTAAAAGCTTTTTTACATGGGTGCGTATTAGAAGACGTGCAAATAATCTTGAGCCGTAACGCCGTCAACATTTTCCACGGTTAGGCGCCTTCAACCAGTTTCGACCCTTCTACTCGACTCGATGTCAAATAACCCCCAAAACGTACAACTCTGAAACTTCGTAAAACGTGCTTCGCTCGGTAACTCCTAAGTTCGTATGGCAGTCGGACCTAGGATATCAATGCTGAACGACAAAACGCACGCGCGAGCTGTAACAATTCAGGGGGGCCACAAAGAACCTGACGATCCTTGTCAGAACACCAGAGCGGCCGGTGACACCTGACACCCGTGGCGTATAAGGAGGAGATGATATCTATGCCGCCTAACTACAAGTTCCCCCTGCGAGACGGAGCAGCTAGCGAGTTTACTCCGAGAGCTGCTACAGGAAAGATAGGCGAGCGCTGTTGTCAACTTCAGCCAGCGGCCATCGGCTATGATGTCCCGTGGAATACCTCGGTTTAGACGGATGCAGGCGCAGCAATACGGTTCGCGTAGCGGAGAAAGAGGCACCCCTGTTGTTTGTCTCAGGATAAGAGCTACTGCTCGAGGAGCACGAGACTCGGCAGCATAGACAACCTCAACGCGCCCTTGGACCGCAATCAGCAAAATCAACAGAACACGAGGTTTATGAATTGAGAGTAGACCGTGATTTCGGTTCAAATGAAAGATTTAATGGGAGATGTTCGCCTCTATACTTGGCACAAACCCGACACGTTTCGTTCGTCACAAAAACTATGGATTAAAAATTGGGAGTGAGTTGAAGAGCTTAAAGGTACCCAGGGAGTGAGAGCCGACCAAACTAATCGCAAAGAGAATCAATGTTACGGCTGCGGGTACTCGTACGACGAAATCCAAAAGCCGGACTCTGCAGGATGCCCGACTTATCCTATGCTTCGGTCTACAGCGTTTCTTAATATGACCAGCGTTTCTCCTGCACCTTATTTCAGTTGGACAACCCGTACCCTAAATTCGCTCGTACCTATGTTCTCCTGTTGGTAGGTCGCTCGCTCAGACCACTTCACATCACCGGCTTTCCATTTAACCTCTTCTACTTTGCCGTCAGCATAGTAATGCCGCATGTGGCCATCAGTCATAGCGAACTCAACGCGGTCCGGGCGCTTTGACATCTGGGGCTTTTTTCTCCAGGCGGGAAGCGACCTTCGTATACTTTGACACGTTCGTTATCGACAAAGACTGTTACTGTGCGCCCACTAGCTTTGTCGGTTTTCGCTGTTTCTTGCGCCATTGCAGCCCTAGCGCAAAGCCCGATTGATAGAAGCGTTGCCGCGAACCCAAGCTTGGTCATAAAACCTCTCCGACGATTCACAACTCGTTACATTGCATGCACGGCATTGCTAATACCGCCTCACCAATTTCAACCACCTCCTACTCAGCAGGACGACTCCAAACCGTCACGAGGACGATGGGCACCAACCACACCAGCCCCAAGTCACGCAGCAAGTAACCCTCAGCAAAGGCAATGGCATTAAACGCGAGCATAAACAGTGTGAGCTTTACACCGTGTGACATTACGGTGCCTTTGCAGTTACTGCGTTGTCGAATTCTAAATGCGTTGGTAAACCGCACTCTCTTCCAGCAGCTTCTGCTTGAACTCCGCATCCGTGATGAGCCCCTTCTCGATGAGGAGCTTTGTGAGAGCGTCTGTCATGGGAGCGTTGAAACCATCAGTTCTTCCAAGGATACAGGTTCACGCTTTCTAGTTGAGCCATGTGTCTCCTATTTGATAACTCTGTCTGCTCGGGCAACTACACTAGGCGGAATTTTCACGCCGATTTGTTTCGCCGTTTTGAGATTAACAACGAACTCAAATCTTGTGGGGCGTTCTATAGGCAGTTCTTGAGGTTTGCTGCCTTTGAGCAGCTTATCTACGAAGCTCGCTGATCGACGACATGTCTCCGCAATATTGGCTCCATAGGAAAGTAGACCGCCAGCCTCGGCAAACTGCTGCCCTCCCGCGATGGTGGGGAGACGCTTGCTCGTGGCTATCTCAAAGATCCTGCCTCGATTCTGGGAGAACATAGCGCCTTCGGGAATCATCAATGCGTCGGCGCGAATCGCGGCAAAAGCATTTTCGATGTCCGTGGGAGTGCTCGCCTCAATCCGCTGAAAGTGTACTTTAAGCGTGCGTGCTTCCTCCTCGATATTTCCCGGAACCCTGGCGTGCGTCGAGTTCGTTGCATCCACTAATACAGCAATGCGCGAGGCTGTTGGGACGGCATGTTTTATTAGCTCCAAACGTTTTCCCATGATCTCCAGTCGCGCAATTCCATACCCGTAATGTTGCCCGCCGGTCTGGCTTGACTACCGGCCACTAAGCCCTGCTCAATGACATCGGACGCAACGCCGAAGACGATGGGAATAGTGGTTGTGGCCTGCTTAGCCGCAAGTACAGCAGGCGGTGAGTGGGTCCACAGCACCTCAGGCGATATTCGGACAAGCTCAGCAGCGAATCGCTGAAGTTGATCGGGTTTAAACTCTCCATGCCGCTGTTCAATGCGCAGATTCTGCCCCTCAATCCAACCTAGTTCCCGCAGTCCTTCACGAAAACCGCTATTGCACGCTGAAGGCGCTGTTGCCTCAGGCCGCCTAAAACCTGGCTCAAGAACGCCAACTCTGAAAACTGCCTTTCGCTGCTGCGCCTCTGCAAAATGGATGCTGACTAAGAAAAAAGCAATCAGCAGGAGAACAGTTGCGCGGTGCTTTTTCATCTGATCACTCTGTCCGCCCGCGCCAGTACGTTTTGCGGAATCGTCCAACCGATCTGCTTGGCGGTTTTCAAGTTAATCACCAGCTCGAACCTTGTCGGTGGCTCCGCCGGCAGTTCAGCAGGCTGCGCGCCTTTCAGAATCTTGTCTACGTACCATGCGGCGTGGCGAAAACTCTCAGCATCACTCGCTGCATAGGACATCAAGCACCGGCCTCTGCTTAGTCACTTCCTTCGGACATCGAAGGCAGTCGGTTCTTTATGGCAAGGTC
>JAICQI010000640.1 GCA_025937955.1 Pyrinomonadaceae bacterium | reverse complement strand
GCCAAGGATCACGGCGAAAAGCACGATAACCGTAATCGCAATGGCCTCGACGCCATGGCCCAGGAACGCCGAGAGCGCCGTGGCGAGTAGCAGAATAATGATGAGGACGTTTTTGAATTGTTCGAGCAGGATGGTCCACGGCGAGACGCGGCCCTGCACCTGAAGTTCGTTGGGACCAAACTTCTCCAGCCGTCGTGCGGCCTCGTCAGAGCTAAGCCCGCGAGGACCCGATTCCAGACGTTTAAGACCTTCTTCTACCGTTAATGTGTACCAGCGAGTGCTGGATTTAGTTTCGATATTTTTTGTAGACATAGGTGTCATCCACAATATTTTGATTTCAAGCTTTAGCTTGCCCTCTCAAAACACCAGCCCAAAGGCTGAACTCTAACCTCCGAATTTCTCATGTGCGCTTCTTGCTGGACGCACTACTTCAACCGAGCACTGCGCTCGAGCAGCTACCGCCGAAGCGACACTGCCCCGCAGCAGATGTCGTAAACCATGAACGTTCCTGGTACCGACGAAAATAGAATCTGCTCCCCATTCTTCTGCTTCATGAATCAGGACGTTAACGGGGTCGCCATGCTTGAGCACTTCTGAAGCTTGCAATCCCGCCGCGCTCAGTTTTCTCTGCTGCTCGCCGAGTGCTGCCGCCTCACCAGCTGTAACCACGCGCACTTCACTTCCCGCAGGCCACGCACGCGAAGCGACTGCATCCACCGCGGCATCTGACTCCGTTGCGCCGTCAAACCCGACGACGATGCGAACTGGTCCCTCGCGTTGGCTCGAACATCGCGCCAGCCGCACTGTGCAATCCGCTTCGTAAAGCACTCGCTGAGAAACGCTGCCCATGATAAGGCGCCCACCAAGTGATGAATGCTGGTGAGCACCGGCGACGATTAGATCAGTGTGAAGACTGGCCGCTGCCTTGATTACTGCCCACGTCGGTGCTTCGCCCTCCGCGAGGTAGCTCACCGTCCAGCCGGGAAAATCTTTTTTGACACGATCAGCTCCCTGCTCCGCGATTTCACCCGCATGTGTAAGCGCGTCCCTGGCTTCTTGTTGAAGAGCCGAGACCATCGTCGCAGCGCCTGGTGAGATCAGATCATCATCAGTTAACTGATCGTCGGGAGGAAGGAAGATCAGATCTGCAACAGTCATGACAACAGCTTCAACGTGTTCGGGAAGTCCCGCGCGCTTTAAGTCTTTTAGCGCTGCGTCGGAACACGCAGAGCCGTCGTAGGCGATCAGTAGTTTCGAGATCTCTTTCATGTTTCACCTCGCGTGACCGAATGGCTGTTGATTTGCAGAAGAATCGACGGCAGACGAGGTTGGCCCACTGAACTGAGAGGAAGAAAACTGGCAGAGCCGGACCAATTACGACCGAACTTCGGAAACCGGAACATCTCCAATCCTTTCGCGCGTCGCATAGTGCACGTATGTACGCCGCGCAAAAAGAAAACCTTCTGCGCGCCGCATTAGCCGCAAAAGGTCTTGGTCGTGGAGCTGACTGTTTTGCCCTACCCGATGCGCCGGGTGCCTACGTCGGCACCGTGTTGACGGCCACACCAGACCATGAAGGCAGGCGACCTACTCCCCTTTTCGTGTTGAGATTCTACAACCGATCGTGAGTTTAAGCCACCGATACGTGAAATCTGTTGCTTAAACTGCTACGGTCAGAGGCTAATGCGCATACTTTTAGTCGAGGATGAGCCGAGTGCTGCCACCATGCTGGCCAAGGGCCTGCGCGAGGAGTCTTACGCCGTGGACATCGCCGCCGATGGCGAAACAGCGCTGGCCCAAGCCTTCGTCAACGATTACGACCTCATCATTCTCGACGTCGTGCTTCCGGGCAAAGATGGCTTTAAGGTTTGCCGCGAGCTGCGAACAAATGGTTTGTCGGCTCCGGTCCTGATGCTCACGGCACGCGACGCCGTGGAAGACAGAGTCGAAGGACTCGATTCCGGAGCTGACGACTATCTATCCAAACCATTCGACTTCGAAGAACTATTAGCACGCGTGCGGGCGTTGTTGCGGCGCAGGCCGGCGCTCTACCCGGAAGTTATCACTGTCGGAAATCTATCTGTCCACACGCGCGCGCGCCACGTGACGCGCGCCGGACAAAGCATCGATCTAACTGCAAAAGAGTACGCTTTGCTGGAGTATCTTGCGCGCCGCGCGGGCGAGGTCGTAAGCCGCACTGACATTGCAGAGCACGTTTGGGACGAATCATACGATCCGTTTTCCAAAGTGATCGAAGTCTTCATCCAACGGTTACGCCGTAAAGTCGATGAGGGTCAGCCGCTGAAGCTGATCCACACTCGACGTGGCGAGGGCTACTTGCTGACAGCGAAAGGGACGGACGTCGATGATTGATACGGTCAGAGGACGTCTCACGTTGTGGTACGTCAGCGCCCTTGCGCTGATACTCGCGCTGTTCGGCATCGCCGTCTACGTGATGCTCTCACGCGCATTGCACCGGCGCGTGGACCAGGCTTTGCGCTCCACTATCGAAATCTCGATTACGTCGCTTACTCACGATACGCAGGAAGGACAATCACCACCAAGCGCAGCGCAGAGTACGGCCGCCGAGCTCTCGCATCCGCAACAGGCGATGATGATCTTTGACGATAGTGGACAACTCCTCGCCACGCATCCTGGCGAAGAAGATCTTCAGATTCAATTGCCTGATCGGACAACGATTCCTGACGCCGACGTCACGCTTTATACAGTTCAGAACGGTGGTAACGGGAATACGAACCACCGCATCGCGGTGCGCAGGGTCACGATACCTCCAGCCGGAACGCCTTACATCATCCTGGCCAGTCAGCCACTCAAATCAGTCGAAGATGAACTGGAGTCACTCCGCGAGATACTGTATTTCGCGGCGCCTATCGTATTGCTTGTCGCGGGCTTCGGTGGCTGGTTTCTCGCTCGCCAGGGTCTCGCACCGGTGACGGCAATGGCGCGGAGCGCGCGCCAGATCGGCGCCGGTAGTCTCGATCAGAAATTACCGGTCGTGAATCCACGCGACGAGCTGGGCCAACTCGCGACCACGTTCAACGATTTGCTGGCGCGCCTCAACGCAGCGTTTGAAGAGCAGCGCCGCTTTATGGCTGACGCTTCGCACGAGTTGCGCAATCCACTCTCGGTGATGAGTACGGCGGCAGGCGTAACGCTGAAGAAAGAACATCGCGCGGAGGAGGAGTATCGCGAGGCGCTGCAGATGGTCGCCGAACAAACGAGACGACTGTCGCGCATCGTGAACGATATGTTCATGCTCGCACGGGCCGATGCAGGGCAGTATCCATTGCGCAAGCGGACGCTGTACCTGAACGACCTGCTGGAGGAAGTAGCGCGCGCTGGTGTGGTGCTGGGTTCGGATCGCAGAGCGTCAGTGCAGGTAACGAACCTGCCTGAAGCGGTCTTTCACGGTGACGAAGATTTGTTGCGACAGATGCTCCTTAATCTTGTGGACAACGCGGTGAAGTTCACGCCGTCTGAAGGGGCTGTTACTTTGAGTCTCGAGCGTCGAAAGGATGAGTATCTGCTCTCAGTGGCCGACGCCGGGCCTGGGATTCCAGCCGAAGCGCGCCACCACATCTTCGAACGCTTTTATCGTGCGGACAGGGCGCGCACGCGAGCCGAAGACGGCGGCGCTGGATTAGGACTGGCTATCGCCCGCTGGATCGCCCGCGCCCACGACGGCGACATCGAGCTGGACGATTCCGGTACTACCGGCACAAAATTCATTATCCGACTTCCCCTTACTAACGGCGCAAAAAAATCTTGAGATGCCACGGGCTTGTCCCGTGGAGTCTCACGATCGCTGCTACCAAACATAAAACCCAAAGACCGGATGCCACGGGCTTGCCCCGTGGAGCATCACGATAGAAGCTAACTAACTGACATCGCAAAATCGTGGTGGCGGGAGAGAGAGGGGAGGAGAGTGTCG
>JAICQI010000461.1 GCA_025937955.1 Pyrinomonadaceae bacterium | reverse complement strand
TCAAAAGCGTGTCCTCACCATCACTGGTGTCGCTTTTGGTAAGAACAGAGGTGCAGTAAGAATTGTCGGTTTTGACAAAAAGAGGTGGGAACTGTCGGTCTCACATTGGGACGATGTGAAAATCCTGGTGACAATCGAACCGAACGTCGAGAAGCGGTTATTTGTTCTCGCGGAAGACGGTCCGGTTAGCAAAACAAATACGCTGGTCGTTGACACGCAAAACGGAAAGGCCTCTTATCGCTTTGACTTTGACGGTACGACCGTGAAACTTGGCAAGCCGATCATCTATTACGAATTCGTGGACTTCTTCCGCGACGATCAAAACCCCAGCATCCTGAGCATCATGAAGTATCAAATGTTTGTATGGACTCTGATCGCAATAGTTATCTACACGTATGTCTTCCTGAGAAACCCCAGTACTACTATCTCGACACTACCGGAGTTGGGGGAGAAATTTGTGATCTTGATGGGCTTGAGTCAGGCCGGCTACCTGGGCGGCAAAGCCGCACCCAAAACGCCTTGAGATCCGAGGTTACAAAATGCGCAGTCGCTATGTGGAGCGTCTTGAAGCAACGGAAACCGTGGTTGTACGGCGCAAGTTATTGAAGGAATGGTAGGCGCGTGCGGATTTGAACCGCAGACCCCTATCGTGTCAATTCTCTTACCAGGTTGGCGCTAGGTACTACGCAGTATCATACAAGCAGCACGAGTTCAATAAGTTCAACCGATGAGTTGCAACAAGTTGACTGACCAAGGCTTGGATTCCCATTGAATAGGGTTTCTCCTATTGACTTTTCTTGTTAACGGGTATAGAAGGCGCCTGTTGCATAGGTGTCTGTTCTCGCGAGCCCTTCCACCGTAAGAACCAACACTTCACGTTGACGAGAGTTCTCACCCCCATAAGGGTTTCACTCCCCAGCTCTATCTTTGATGAAGCTTGAGTTCGAGGAGCAATGCCCATTTAGGACAACGGCATTGTTAAGTCCCCTTCGACCCATTCACTGGCCGTCAAGATCGAAAGGAGCCAGCTCATGAATCTGCGAACGACAATAGGTCCAAAGTTGGTGTGTACTCTAATTCTTTGCTTGTGGATACTTTCTACTGCGCAGCGCGCTGAAGCTGGGCCAATCCTAGTCGGCGGTGGTTTTGGTGAAACGCCAGAAGCTTTCCGCGTACTGGTGTTGCATGGTGCGATTAACCAGCTTGTCGTTGTTCACAATTTGATCGTCCCAGGTACATTATCTTGGAATGTTACGCTCAGTATTTCAGAAATTGACGGCGGCGCAGGTATGGCCGATTCTGTGGGTGTCCTGGTGATGGTGGCACAGCACAAAGTCGGGGTTCCGGGTCATCCGGGGGAAGGACCAAATGTTGCCGTCTTATTTAATGTCACAACATTCGGCCCACCGTTTGTGCCAGGCGTCAATGTTAGGACTGACGGGAGGGTGATTGACCACCCGCCAATCCTTGGCCACTCGGATCAGTTTGGCGCAACGCTGACCTTCACCGTTGCCAACGATGGCCTAAGTATCACCGGTTATGAGCTTGAAGTCTTTGGATTCCACTGTTTTCCACAGTGCCCACAACAATTACCACCTCTTGACAAATCCTTAGAGGAGATCCCGGAGTGGAACGCTCTCATGCTCTTCGGAAGCGGGCTGGTCGGTCTTCTTGGTTATGTTCGGTGGCGGCGGAGATGAGGTTCACGAACTGCAAAATCTAAAGACTGCGTGTAAATGCTCTGATATTTTTGGCGGTCTTTTCGGTTCGCAACCTTACCTCTCGTTAGCTAGACGTGAGTAAGGCGAGCCGAAATTGTGATTCAGATTCTACAAGCAAGAAGAATTATTAGACCACTTGCAAATGTCTAAAAGTGACCAGCAAACCATCAAGGCGATCGCGGGTCACGTTTCACAACGAATGCTCGAACGCTACAGTCACAACCGACTAGCTGCTAAACGACAAGCCCTCGAAGCCCTCGCGCAGGCCAGTCACGTCACAAGTTACGACACAAAAAGCGGCCACTCACAGCCGCTTTCCTCGCAAACTACTGATTTTATTGGTAGGCGCGTGCGGATTTGAACCGCAGACCCCTACCGTGTCAAGGTAGTGCTCTACCCCTGAGCTACGCGCCTAAAGTCGCAGGATTTTCAAAACCTCGAGAAAAACGAACTTTTTCTAATCCGCATTGTCCGCTTATCCCGCTTCGACCGCCTGTTCCGCACTGAATTGTGCGGGCAACTGTGCGGGCAAAAATTGGAGCGACATAATAACACGTCGTTTCAAAATTACGCACCCGGGCCCGTTCTTCATGATGGAGATAACGGGTTTGTGCGAAATTGGTGCCAAGGGAAACTTCTCCTGGTCCAACTCCAAGATGTCAAAAGCCGGAAATACAACATTTCCTAACGCACACACGAAGGGGCGGAGCGAAGCGCAGCGCTTTCCGAGGCGACTCTATATAGGATTAGAAAAAGTCAAAGCGCTCTTCCAGACCTGCTCGTACGGGAGTATTATCTTCGGCAAACTCAACTCCTTGCATAAGTCCACCTCAGGAGGCCGTTATGTTAAACCCAGAATTGAAGAGTCTCAATGATTACCAGCAGTTTGTCAGCCACACAATTAAACCATGGTCACGGGAACGACGCATCGCATTAGCAGCGGCGATGGCCGAACGGTGGCTTCCGGTCTACGAAACGTTCTCCGAAGAAGAAGACTGGGGTGACCCTTCGATTCTCAAACGTGCTCTTGAGGCCGTTTGGAACTGCGCTCTTGGTAAAGAACTCACTCCCAAAGATCACCTACTCCTCAAGAACCGCGTTGAGGAGAATACGCCGCATGTGGATGACTTCGCCGTCGATCTCGAGGAGGTAATAGCTACATCTGCAGCGATCGAATACGCCTTGAATTGTTGTATGAGCGATGACAACACCGAAGATGTCGTCGGGGCAATGGTATCCGGCTTTGAAGGCATTGCACCAGGGATCTTTACGGGCCTCGACGTAGTGTCTCGTGATGTTTTGCAGTCGTCTCAATTTCGCGATTTCCTCGAAAACGAAATGAAGCCGCAGGTCGACAATCTACCGGAAGCCGACGAGCAAGAAGTCGAAGTATTACGCCAGGAACTCATGTCGACCCCTGCCGCTTGGGGTGGTCGTGTCGGACCTCTTCCTTCCGAAGTTTGGGAATCGCCTCAATTCACTGAAGAGATCGAGAAAACCGTGAAGTTGCGCAAAGGACTCCCCGATATTTTGGGGGTCATTGCGCAAAAAATACAAACGTTACGCCAGAATTTCGAGACGCCTGAAACTAAAAAAGCAGCGGAACAAACGGCGCAGAATGTTTGGCAGTTGCCTCAAGTTCAGGACGAGCTTAAGAAGCAGTTGGAACTGCTCGAACTGGTCGGTCATATGACCCAAATCAATCGGCAGGAAACCAAAACATTGCGCCAAAAGCTCACGTCGAAGGAGATTGCGGGAACTGTGGCGCCGCGACCCGATCCGAGAATGACCAATGAGGCCGTATTCCAGCGGTATCGGGGTTACATCGAAATCGATCTTAAACACCAAATGGAGCACGAAAACAACAAAGAGCTCATGAACGTCATGGCAACCTACGACGGGCTCAAAAGTCTCTATTTTTCGAGGTGGGCGTCTCGCTATTCGCGCCGCAACTATGTGCTCGAGGGGTTTCCAATGCTCGACGTTGCAGCACGTAATGCACTGCTGGAGAGGTACTCGAAAAAAGATGCCGCAGTTCAGGGCGACCCGGGATGGGACGAAGAGACTCGTTCTTCATTTGAGCTTAGCTACCAGTATCTGCCGCGTATAGATGGCGGGATCGAGGTCAGGACTCCTTACGAGCCTCACAGCTATGGTCCATCCTTCCGGCAGCTTTGCATTGAACGGAGGCTCGCCGGCGACTCGGACCAGGATATTTGGAACGGTGTTGCGCAGTGGGCACGTCACCGACCGGCGGCATGGGAAGATGAGGATCAACGTAAGAAGAAAAAGCTCGCCTACGCCACGCCCGAGCTGGGAGAACGATTAACGCGCGAGTTGAGTTGGCGCAATACGAACGACATCGATTATCCATGGGCCACAGAAGTCGCCGGCGAAACCTGGCGCATCGGCCTCAACGACTTCCCCGACGACCTCATGTACACGCTGGTAATCGATGAGAAAGCCGTCGGCAAGTTTCACGACTGGCCGAACTGCTGGCACCGATGACCATAGCGTTCTTCGGTATCAACATATGGAACTCACGGAACCTCCATAAAAGGACAAAGAGAACTTCCAGAGTTCTTTTGTGGCTACTACCTCAAGGTGCGATTCTGAACGTGCCGCTGTTGCTTATGCGCGTATGTGCCCTGATAGTCAACGTGCACATACCGGGCGCCACATTGTCCGGCAGCCTTATGATTACTTGTGTGAACTCGGTACCCGGAATCGGCCGCACGTCTTGAGCGGGCAAGTCGAAGAGTTGAAATGTGCTGCTTTGCAACCTCACGATCACGGCTGACGCCGCCTCGCCGGGATTCAATTGCAGGTTCCGAGCAAATAGCACCACACGTGTGTTTCGATCCGGTCCCATCACAAACCACTCAGGAATAGTTACGATACTGAACGGATCTCTGAGTCCAAGCAATTGGTCCAGAGCAGCAGCTTGATTGGGACTCGGACCAGACTCTTCGAGGATCAATCCAAGCACGTCGTCATTGACGATCGTGCCGAGTCCCTGAGCAGAAGGGAGAACCGTTGCCCCGGAAACGTTTGAAAGAATGACGCGGAAGGTTTCATTCGCCTCGGCACTGGTGTCGCCGCAGACTCTCACCACGATCTCAGTTTGAGTCGAGCCGTTTTCGATTGAGAACGTGCCGGCTTTGGCCTCGTAATCAACACCCTGATCATTACAACTGACGCCGCCGAATGCGCTGATGTTTGAGGTGGCGAAGTTACCACCGACGGCGCGGCCAGTCGCCGCTGAAATCACGACCCTGAATGATACGTCCTTCGTGGTCCCGGGATTACCTTCAACTACAAACAGATCGAGTATAGACATGGTGGGAATTGTTGAGTGGTCCTGCACCGTAACAGTCATGGTGAGGGGCGCTCCCAGGGATTCAAGAGTCGGAGTGTTGCTCAACGACACCGTGAATACCTCATCCGGTTCCACCGGCGCGTTATCGAGAATCGGGATCTGAATTGTCTTGCTTGTCTCACCGGCACTGAAATTCAAC
>JAICQI010000767.1 GCA_025937955.1 Pyrinomonadaceae bacterium | reverse complement strand
GGGCGGCCACGGAGTGCCGCCCCTACAAATAGCCCGCAAAGCATGAAACGTACGCAGGAACTGCTGATCATTGACGTTTGGAAGCCGATGGACAAGGAGGTCGTCGGCGCGCCCGAACTCGAGTCTATTCAGGAAACGATTGCCGAGCGTTTCGGAACGTCTGTGAGTCCCGCCTCGATTGCGCGCGCGCTCGCGGAACATGGCGTTCGGCTCGGCCACCCGGAGATTCTTCAGACCGATCTGCATTGGCGCGAACGCAATCAGCTCTTTACGCCGGAAGACCTGACGTTTGGCACCATTGACGGCGCCAATGCTCTGATCGCGAAGATCGAGAGCCTCGGCCGGCAGTCTGAAAATGAGCGTCTGCGCCACGAGGTTAGGCAGTTTAAGACGGAGCTCGATCTGCTCGCCGCCAACGAAAAGGCGCCAAACCGAAAACTCGCCGAGGAAATCGCTCAGTGGCTCACGATTTGGCTGCAAACTCCGCAGATCTTCAGCGAATGGCTCTCTTTGCGCCGATCAACCGCCGACTTTCAAGCCCGCTTCCACTCCTAAATTCTGGAACTTTCTTCACCTCCGGCGCGAATACCAATGACCGACGGACTCAATTGGCGCATGAATCTTAAAAGCGACCTCAGCGATAGCGAATTACTACGGTCGATGCTGGCCGGAGACGAGGAAGCCCTGACGCTTCTTTATCGCCGCCGCCAGAGCGGAGTTTACCGTTTTGCCCTGCAAATGAGCGGGTCGAAAACCATCGCCGAGGACGTCACGCAGGAGGTCTTTCTGTTCCTGATGCGCGAGGGTCATGTTTTTGACCCGGCGAGAGGCTCGGTGAGCGCGTTTCTTCTCGGGGTGGCCCGGAACCACGTGCTGCGTCGTTTGCGCGTCGAGCAACTGCTCGCGCCGCTCGGCGACGATTCCGACGAGGACGCACCGTTTCTGCACGCGAGCAGTGACTTGTGTCCGCTCGACGATCTAACGCGCGCCGAAACCATCGACTCGGTGCGGAAAGCGGTGTTGAGCTTGCCGTCGAAGTATCGAGAAGTGGTCGTCCTTTGTGAGCTTCAGGACGTCAGTTACGGTGAGACGGCAGAGATCCTCGGGTGCGCCATTGGAACGGTCCGGTCACGCCTGCACCGCGCGCGAGCTTTGCTGCTCGAAAAGCTACGCCCGGCAACGGCGGTTGAGGAAACGGGTTCGGCGACTGTGAAGTCAGCGAGGTGTTTCGCATGAACTGTCAAAGATTCGAGAATGTGGTGAGTGAGTTGGCGCGGGGGCAGATGATGGCGGCCGAGCAACGTGGCGAAGCGTTGGCGCATAGCGAAACGTGTGACAGCTGCGCCGCGCGTCTTCGCGATGAAGAGATGTTGACGCGCGGGTTGCAGTCACTTGCCGCGGAGATGGAAACGCTCGGTGCGCCGGCTGCGGTTGAGAGTAAGTTGCTCGAAGCGTTTCGTAATCGCCACGTTGTTACTCCGATCGCTGTGAGCAGGCAATCGAATTCTCGTTACTGGGCGGCTGCGATTGCCGCGATGTTGTTGATTGCGATTAGCGTGGTGGTGTTTCGCTGGAGTAAAGGTGCGGATGAGCCTCGCCAGGCAGTTCAACAGGCGGCGCCGCAAGTCACACCTGAATATAAAGCACCGCAGAATAAACCGGCAGAACAATTTGCCGGCGTTCAAGAGCAGGAAGATCCGTTACCACAGCGTCCAAAACCGAAGCGGATTCGTAACTCGAGTGTGCGCCGGACCGAAAGCGCGCAGTTGGCAAATCATGTCAACAATGAAATCGCTACCGATTTTATTCCGCTCAGTTACATGAGCGCTGCCAGTCTTCAGGACGGGGGACAAATTATTCGGGTTCAGTTACCGCGAGCAGCACTCGCGAACTTCGGTTTGCCAGTGAACATGGATCGCTATAACGAGAGAGTTAAAGCTGACGTTTTATTCGGGGTCGATGGACGAGCCCAAGCCATACGTTTTGTTCAATAGTGGAAAGGAAAGTGAAGATGAAAAGAGGACTTTTAGCCGCATTGACTCTGCTGGCATTTGCCACCGTCGCGTTTGCACAGCAACCGACTGAAGGGTTAGTGATCAAGCAAAGAATAATTCAGGGACCGGAAGGCGCGCCGCCACCACCCGACGCGAACTTTGTGTTTATGGCTTCCGAAAGCTTCGGCGGGAAGACGGTAAAGGGAGCACCTTATTCGGCAGAGGCCGTCACCGAGTCGATTCAAACACTCGCCGATGGCAATCGCATCGTCAACCGCATCACGAGTTCCGTTTATCGCGACAGCGAGGGCCGCACGCGCCGGGACCAGAGTTTCAAAGGTCTCGGGATTTTCGGAGCATCAGGTGAAGAGCCTACACAGACGACCTTTATCAACGATCCGGTTGCCGGCGTGACCTATACGCTGGATTCCCGCTCGCGCACTGCGCACAAGAGCGTGCCTTTCACATTTGAGTTCCACAGGAAACCAGGCGAGACGATGGAAGGCCGGACGTTTGAATTCAAAGTCGCGCCGGGAGCCGCAGCCGGTGCAAGTGGAAACGTGATTATGACCGCACCACTGCCTGCGCCTGGGCCGGGATTACGAGTGCCGCATCCGGGAGTCGGTCCGGAAGGCGCCACGACATTTGTCTTCAAGTCCACCAAGTCGGGGAACGCCAACGAGGTAAAAGAGCAACTCGGTAAACAGCTCGTCGAGGGTGTTGAAGCCGAAGGCACGCGCACGACAGTCACGATTCCCGCGGGCGACATTGGCAATGAACGCGCGGTCGAGATCGTCAGCGAACGTTGGTATTCACCGGAGTTGCAATTAGTGGTGATGACGCGTCACAGCGATCCGCGTTTTGGCGAGACGACTTACAAGTTGACCAACATCAACCGCTCCGATCCGGCAAAGTCGCTCTTTGAAGTGCCGGCGGGATACACCGTCAAGGAAGGGCCACACGGCCCAGCAATCGCGCCCCTGCGGACCAGAAAACCAGCCAACCCAGAATAGCCACAAAAAGTTTTAGCCACAAAAAGGCACATAAGGCACATAAACAGTTAACGATCTTCTGATTAACTGTTTTGTGCCTTATGTGCCTTTTTGTGGCTATTGATCTTTTGTGCCTCTTCGTGGCTACTCTTCTTCTTCGCCGCCTCTAATCCTGCC
>JAICQI010000751.1 GCA_025937955.1 Pyrinomonadaceae bacterium | reverse complement strand
GCAACGCCATAGCGATGAAGACGCGGGTAGAAATAGTCCTTGGCATTACAGACCTCCGGGGAATTGATTTCACTTTCGAAATGTTAACACTGGCAAAGCGTGGTTTGTGGCAATAATTAGTCGTCTTTACGGGTGTTGATGTCTAAGCTCGCCTCCTCATCGCTAATCCGGTCGGGTTTGTGTTCTCCAAACGCTCCGGCCACCGGCTGTGACGCCGGAAGTGGATCGTAACCTTCGCGTGCACGTTGCTGCTTTTGTGCGTCTGAGCGAATGCCAGTTTTTTGGGATTGTTGTTCCTCCATTTTCGCCTCCTGACTTCAGTCCGGCGCAAATCTGGGACCGCAGGCATATACGTTGCCTAAGTATTAAAAAATACCTTAGCTGCGTATTAAGCTAGTTCAGGGAGAAGTGTATATGCCGGAAAAAGAGACACTGGAGCGGGCGCGAAAAGATAAGCGAGAAGGGAAGGCTCCGAGTACGCAAGCGGGTGAGTTTGTTCGTGAAGAGATTGAACACATCCGTGAAGGCAAGCACGGAGCACGTTCAACCAAACAGGCGATTGCGATCGGGCTCTCGAAGGCACGGCGCGCTGGGGTCGAACTGCCACCGTCGAAAACCGCGTCAAAGGAAACTAAAGAACAAGCCAAGCGCGATCTTCGCAAGGCGAAGAGCGGCCGCAAGGGAGCCAAGTCAACGAAACGCTCACGCGCGACTCTGAAAGCATTAAAGAAAGAAGGACACAGCGCGGCGTCGAAGAAAGCACTTTCGCGCCAGGCGCGCAGTGCCGCAAAAAGACGTTCGGCGGCTTCGCGTTCACGTTCCGCCAAGAAGGCAGCCGCGACAAGGAAGAAGTAACCGCGGATGACGCGGATAAAATCCGGATTTAAATCCGCGTAATCTGCGGCTCAAGTTCGTTGACAGTTTAAGCTGCCGCAAGCTAAGCTGTTACCCCGTGAATCACACGGTCGCCATCGTTCCAGCTCGCCTCGCATCAACACGTCTCCCAGGAAAAGCGTTAATCGAAATCGCCGGAAAACCGATGGTTTGCTGGGTCGCCGAGCGCGCACAAGCGGCTGCCAACGTTGACCGTGTCATAGTCGCCACTGACAGCCAGCAGATCATCGAAACGGTTGAATCGATGGACATCGAGGCGATACTCACCGCGCCCGATCACACCAGCGGCACCGACCGCGTTGCCGAAGTCGCAGCCCAAATTCCAGACGCAAAGATCATCGTCAACGTGCAGGGAGATGAACCGCTGATCTCGCCGGCGACGATCGAGCGCGCTGTCGATACGATGGCCGCCGAGATCTCGAAACCCAACGGCGCTGGAATCGTAACAACCTGGGAACCGATCGAATCGATCGACGATGTGTTGAATCCGGATGTGGTGAAAGTTGTTTTGGACGAGAACGCCACGGCAGTTTACTTTTCACGTTCACCGATCCCGTATCCGCGCGACGCCGTGAAGCGGCACGGCTCACCTGACGCTGCACTCCGAAACGAACCCGAGCTGCTGAAACTGTTTCGCAAGCACACCGGCTTGTACGTCTATCGCAGAGACGTGCTTTTAGAGTTTACGAAGTGGCCTCAGTCGCAGCTCGAAAAGGTCGAAGCACTCGAACAACTGCGGGCCCTGGCCCACGGAGTCAAGATAAAGGTCGTCGAAGCATGTACACCGTCAACTGGCGTTGATACATTTGAAGACCTCGAACGAGTGCGAGAATTGATCGGGGCGCAAACGTCAGATGTAAGGACGCAAACTGTATGAGCGACTGGATCGGATTGGCTATTATCGGATTCGTGATCTTATGCGTGGTGTTTTTATTCTCGCAGGTCAGTAAACCGTACAAGGTTTCTACCGAAGAATTCGAAAAGCGTGCGCAGGAAGGCCCAGGTCTACTCAACGCCAGTCTCGTTGGATTGCAGAAAGCACTCGATCCATCAAAGGAAAAATCAGTCGAAGTGCTCGAAGATTTAAAGCAAGGGCGTTACAACAAAAAACAGGGATCCGGAGAACCCCCGGAGGCTGGTCATGGCGACGACGACAAGGGAACCAATGGAGAACCCGATGCCTAAATACATCTTCGTTACTGGTGGCGTGGTGTCCAGCCTCGGAAAAGGCCTGGCAGCGTCGTCGATCGGATGCTTACTCGAGAGTCGCGGCCTGCGCGTAGCGCTGATCAAACTCGATCCGTACATCAATGTCGATCCCGGCACCATGTCGCCGTTCCAGCACGGCGAGGTTTTTGTTACTGACGACGGCGCCGAAACAGATCTCGATCTGGGCCATTACGAGCGCTTCACTCACGCACATCTCTCCCAGGCCAATAACTGGACCACCGGCAGAATCTATCTCTCAGTGATCGAAAAAGAACGGCGTGGTGATTATCTCGGTAAGACGATTCAAGTCATTCCGCACATCACCAACGAGATCAAGGACGCCGTACGCAAAGTCGCCGACAACGACAAACCCGACGTGATCATTGTGGAGATTGGAGGCACGGTCGGCGACATCGAATCGCTACCGTTTCTCGAAGCGATTCGTCAGATGGGTAACGAGGAAGGTACGGGCAACGCGCTATTCATTCACGTCACGCTCGTGCCGTACATCGCTGCTGCCGGTGAACTGAAGACGAAGCCGACGCAACACTCCGTGCGTGACCTGCGCGAGATTGGTATCGCGCCCGATATCCTCCTGTGTCGCTCGGAGAAACCACTTTCACGCGAACTGCGCGGCAAGATCGCGCTTTTCTGTAACGTGAAAGAGACCGCTGTAATCAGTGCCCAGGACGTCGACACGATCTATGAAGTGCCGCTCGCATTTCACGAACAGGGCCTTGATGATCTGATCGTGTCGCAGCTCGGTTTGGAAGCGCAGGCGCCACAGGCTGATCTAGCCGAGTGGCGAGATCTGGTTTCGATCATCCGCGAGCCATCCGGAGGAAAAGCTTCGATTGCGATTGTCGGCAAGTACGTCGAGCTTGAAGATTCATATAAGTCACTACGCGAAGCCCTCACGCATGGCGGTGTCGCAAACAACGTCCGCGTCGATGTAACGTGGATCGAGTCGGAAGGGTTGATGGACGAGGATTACGAGACTCGTTTGCGTGACTTCGATGCCATTCTGGTGCCCGGCGGATTTGGCAAACGTGGTGTGGCGGGAATGATTCGTGCGATCTCTTACGCTCGTAAAACACGCACGCCGTTCTTCGGAATCTGTTTGGGAATGCAGACTGCCTGTATCGAGTATG
>JAICQI010000296.1 GCA_025937955.1 Pyrinomonadaceae bacterium | reverse complement strand
TTTTAAGGTGGCGTGTAGCTCATATCGTGACCCCTCCCCGGTAAAAGCCTGTGGAATCCGCGGGGATTTTTTAAGCTGGCGTGTAGCGGATATCGTGAAGACTCCACGGGGCAAGCCCGTGGCATCTCTTTCCAACCGTCTCTTTCCAACTCTCATGCAGGTAAACCAACCCTCATGCAGGTAAAAACACCTATTCAATCTGAGTGATGCCACCGATGCCGGAGAGTCATTCAATTCCCTAACATCTCGTCGGGATCAGTGAGTCCCTGAATTCGAAGGAGCTACAAATGATCAAAGGGAACATTGTTCGTGCGACATTATTAACACTTGCCATCGTTTCCATCTGCAGTGCGCAGACTGGGTCTCAAAAACAACTTGCAACTGCCGTGAATGCGCCGGCCACCAAAGCGCCGGCCAATGCCCCGGTTTATACCGACTACCGCGGTGTCGCCATCGGCATGGCCGCCAATGAAGTCCGGTCAAAACTCGACGGCATCAAAAAAGGTCAAGGCCAGGACATGCTCGTTTTTTCCGATTATGAAACTGCTCAAATTTACTACGACGACAAGAACAAGGTGACGGCAATCTCGATCGATTACATCGGCGATAGCAGCAAGGCACCAACGCCGGAAACAGTGCTCGGAGCGGCCCTGCAGGCAAAACCTGACGGTTCGATGTATCAGCTAAATCGTTACCCCGAAGCCGGCTACTGGGTCTCGTACAATCGCACCGCCGGAGACAAACCGATCGTTACAATAACAATCCAGAAAATGTGACATCGCAGATATCAAACGAAAAACATCCCTCCCTGACTCGTTTGATAGTTTCGAGCACGACCGCAGAGACGCAAAGAAGAAGTCTACATTGACTCCTGCTTTGCGTCTTTGCGTCCAAAAATCCGTCGCTTACAATGACCAAACAGCATATTTCAGTTGACGGCGCTCCACTGAACCCTTCACTGCGATCTATGGTCGAACAGCTCGCAGTGGGTTATTCTAAGCAGCGCGTTCCGATATTGAGCGCGATTCTGTCAAAACATTCCGATAGGACCCGTCTCTTCGCTGAAGCATTTGGAATAATCAGGAGAAGTGATTGAGACACGAAGGCACAAAGCCACAAATCAAAACCAATCGGTTTTGTGTCTTTGTGTCGTTGTGTTTGGTACTAATTTTGTTTCTCAGCCATACCTCCGCCAATGCTGATACTGCGCCGGCGAAGCTCGCCCGCGACGTCACGATCTACCGCGATATTTACGGCGTGCCGCACGTGTTTGGACGCACGGACGCGAGTACGGCATTCGGTTTTGCTTACGCGCAGGCAGAGGATAACTTCTGGCGCGTCGAGGAAAACTTTATACACGCATTGGGACGAGCTTCCGAGTTGTATGGCGAAAAGTCGCTCGATGAAGATCGACTCAACCACGCCCTCGAGATCCCCAGGTTAGCACGCGAGGAATACGCACGCCTCGACAAACACATGCGTTCGTTGTGCGATGCCTTCGCAGCAGGTTTCAACTACTACCTCGCACGTCATCCTGAAGTACGCCCGCGACTGCTGACTAACATTGAGCCGTGGTACACACTCGCTTTCATTCGTTACAACTATTACCAGAACGGCTTCGCGCGCGATCGAAATCTGCGACGAACACAACTGCAAACCGCCGCGATCGACAATGATCTAAAAGAACACACCGGTTCGAATGGTTGGGTTGTTGGCCCATCCAGAAGTGCATCCGGTTACGCGATGCTGTTCATCAATCCTCACCTGCCCTTCTTCGGTCCCGGCCAGGTTTACGAAGGTCACGTTCATAGTGATGAAGGTTGGAACTTCACCGGTTACACGCGCTTCGGTTTTCCGCTTCCGTACGTGGGCCACAACGAAAATGGCGGTTGGGTGAGCACTGACAATGCGGCTGACCTTACCGACGTCTACCTCGAAACGTTTGACGATCCGGCTCGTCCACTCGCTTACAAGTACGGCAAAGAATATCGCCTGGCTACCGAGCGCGTCGAAGAGATTAAAGTTAAAACAGCCAACGGTCTCGAGACGCGCAAGTTCACGATGCGCAAGACCCATCACGGCCCGATCGTCGCGGCGCGCGATGGCAAGATGCTGGCACTGCGCATGGCGAAGTTTGAATCTGATGGCTGGCTGCGCGAGTGGTACGACATGACACGCGCGACATCGCTTGCGGCGCTGAAGCGCGCGATGACGCCGCTTAATATGCTCTTCGGCAACGTGATGTATGCCGATCGCCAGGGAAACACGTGGTATCTCTACAACGGCGCCGTGCCGAAGCGCGATCCGCGTTTCGACTGGACCAAGCCGGTTGATGGCAGTGATCCGGCGACCGAATGGCAGGGTTATCACACCATCGACGAGTTGCCGCAACTCACGAATCCGAAAACGGGTTGGATGCAAAACTGCAATACGACGCCCTTTCTGCTGACGAGTGAAGGCAATCCGGATCCGAAACAGTTTCCGAAGTATATGGTCCAGGAAGGCGATAATCCTCGCGGTGCGATCTCGAGGGACATTCTTGCGAGTAAAGCGAAGTTCACGTTTGATGAGTGGAGACAGTTGGCGTTTGATACGCGGGTGATGAATGCGGTCAAACGTTTGCCCGCGCTCATTGCGGCACTCAAAGAGCGCCTGTCGCAACGGGAAGATTCACTGTTACGCGAAGTTTACGATGAGCTCGTGGGCTGGAATCATCGCAGCGCGAACGACTCTATCGCTATGACTCTCTTCAGTCTCTGGCACGATCGCGTGTCGAGAAACGAGAAAGAAGATCAGTTGGCGGCACTTAGTGAAGTTATCAAGATTCTTGAGCGTGACTTTGGTACATGGAAAGTCGCGTGGGGCGAAATCTCGCGCCTGCAACGTATCGACGAAAGCAAAGGCGAAGAATTTCGGGACTCACGGTCGAGTCTCGCTGTTAGCGGTGTGAATGGAAATGACGGCGCTGTCTTCACGTTTTACGCCGCGCCTATTCAGGGACAAAAACGGCGATACGGCGTGGCCGGTGGAACCTACATCAGCGTCGTCGAGTTTGGGCCAAAGGTCCGTGCCCTCTCGATCCACACCTTTGGCGCCAGCGGGAATCCGAAGAGTCCACATTACACTGACCAGGCCGTCCTCTACACCCGCGGCGAATTCAAGCCCGCCTGGCTCACCCTCGACGAAATCCGCGCTAATCTCGAATCCTCGTACCACCCCGGCAACGAATCACACAAAAACTAGTGCGTTTATCCGCGTTCATCTGTGGCAATTTTATTGTAGAATCCCCGCACGCCCTGCATCCCCCTTTAAGAACATGACGTCACATGCCTACGATTGGATCGCAGGTGGCGGCGAGATGGGGCAACTCATCCGCGGCACTGATTGGTCCCGCACCCAGCTTGGGCCAATTGAATCCTGGCCGCAAAGTCTGCGTAGTGCGGTTAGTATCCTCCTACCCTCAAAAGCGCAAATCGCGATGTTTTGGGGGCCGGATCTGATAACTCTTTACAACGATGCTTACCGGCCAGTGCTGGGAAAGAAACATCCGCATGCGCTGGGGCTTCCCGGGAGGGAAGTTTGGAGTGAACTTTGGGAAACAGGTTTACGGGACCTGTTTGAGGGTGTGCTGCGAACGGGTGAAGCATTCTGGGCCGGCGACCGTCCTTTCTACATGGAGCGGTACGGCTTTCCCGAAGAGACGTTCTTCGACATCTCGTACGATCCGATTCGTGATGAGACGGGTTCTGTTGCCGGCCTCTTTTGCATTGTCAGCGAGACAACTGCACGCGTTGTCAGCGAGCGGCGCCTCAGTACCCTGCGCGATCTTTCCGTGTTCGCGGCAGCGCAAACGTGGTCGGTAGAAGACGCCTGCCGAACGGCTGCGGAAATTCTTTCCAGCAATCAGCACGATGTTCCTTTTATTCTCATTTATCTATTGGATGAATCCGGTAAACGCGTACGGTTGAAGGGAGCCTCGGGCCTTGAGCCAGGCACGGCGGCGGCGCCAATTAGCGTCGAACTGGCTGACTCTAAAGATCCCGATTGGCCGTTCCATGCGGTGATGCAATCAAACCGCGCAGTGGAGATTACGGACGTCATTCACCGTTACGGCGAGTTGTCCGGCGGCGTTTGGCCTGAAGCACCGGATACAGCGAGAGTCATGCCGATTCGAGCCTCGGGCCAGGACCGTGCTACGGGATTCCTGGTTGCCGGAGTCTCGCCTCGACGCCCGCTCGACGATCAGTACCGCGCCTTCTTCGATCTTCTGACAACTCAAATCTCGACAACGGTCGCGAACGCGCGCGCATACGAAGCAGAGCGTCGCCGCGCAGAAGCGCTTGCAGAGCTCGATCGTGCCAAAACTACTTTCTTCTCCAACGTGAGCCATGAATTTCGCACGCCGCTGACGTTGATGCTTGGACCAGTCGCGGACATTCTGGCCGAGACGGATTCGTTACCGGCGTCGCAACGCGAGCGTCTCGAGATTGCGCATCGTAATGGGTTGCGCTTACAGAAGCTCGTAAATACGTTGCTCGACTTCTCACGCATCGAGGCCGGCCGCATTCAGGCCTCTTACGAGCCAACGGATCTTTCGAGTCTCACCGCGGAGCTGGCGAGCAATTTCAGATCGGCATGTGATAGAGCGGGGATTGAATTGATCGTCACTTGTCCCCCGTTGAGCGAACCCATCTACGTCGATTCGGACATGTGGGAGAAGATTGTTCTCAATCTGATCTCGAATGCATTCAAGTTCACTTTTGCAGGACGGATCGAGGTTCGCCTGCGTGAATCAGGCGAACTGGTTGAGCTCTCCGTTGAGGATACCGGCGTCGGAATTCCGGCTGAGGAATTGCCGAAACTCTTCGAGCGTTTTCATCGCGTCGAATTGTCGCGCGGGCGAACCCAGGAGGGATCGGGCATTGGTCTGGCGTTAGTGCGCGAGCTGGTCAAACTTCACGGTGGTTCGGTTCGTGTCGAAAGCGTTGTCGACGAAGGCACTGTTTTTACAGTTACCTTGCCTAAAGGAAAAGCTCACTTACCTCAGGATCGGATCGATACTCGCCGGACGCTTACTTCGACTGCGAGCGACGCTGCAGCTTTTGTTAGCGAAGCTCTGCGTTGGTTGCCGGCAGGTACCCATTCAGACGCGGAGATCAATGCAGACCCGAAAGCGAAACAACCACTGATCGTGCTCGCGGATGATAACGCCGACATGCGTGATTACGTCTCGCGATTGCTGGCAGATCGTTATGAGGTGTTGGCGGTCGCGGATGGTCAGGCCGCACTGGATGCGGTTGAGAAGAAGCTGCCGGACTTGGTTTTGTCGGACGTGATGATGCCGGTGATGGATGGTTTTGAGTTTCTGCGTCGCGTCCGCGCGAACGAACAAACAAGAGATATGCCGGTCATTCTTTTGTCAGCCAAGGCCGGAGAAGAAGCGCGCATCGAAGGCCTCGAAGCAGCAGCAGATGATTACCTGGTCAAACCGTTCAGCGCTCGCGAACTACTCGCGACAGTCGACACTCATATTAAAACAATCGAGATTCGCCGCCACTTGATCGACCAGTTGCGTGAGCAGGATCGCAGGAAAGACGAGTTTATCGCCACACTCGCGCATGAGTTGCGGAATCCGCTGGCGCCTATCCGCAATGCACTACAGTTGATACGGCTGTCCAATAACGATCGGACTCGGCTGGACCATGCAACGACTATCATGCAGCGCCAGGTCGATCAGATGGTGCGCCTGGTCGATGACTTGCTGGACGTCGCGCGCATCAGCCAGAACAAACTCGAGTTACGGAAAGAGCTGGTGGACCTTGCGGCGGTGGTGCGTAGTGCTGTCGATACCAGTCGCCCTGTCATTGAAGCTTCGCAGAATGAGTTGTCGATTGAATTACCTTCTGAAACGACTCTGCTTGATGCTGATCCGGTGCGCCTGGCCCAGGTGGTTTCGAATCTACTCAACAACGCTGCGAGATACAGCGCGCCCGGCGGTCGCATTTCGCTGACCGCGACGACTAAGCACGGCGAGCTGATGCTCAAGGTGAGTGATACAGGCATCGGCATTGAGACTGAGAAGCTTTCGCAGATTTTTGACATGTTCGTACAGTTGGATTCCTCGGCGCCGCATCCGCAGGGTGGGCTTGGTGTTGGACTGACTTTAGTGCGGCGCTTGATTGAGATGCACGGCGGGACAGTTGAAGCTCATAGCGATGGGCCCGGTAAGGGTAGTGAGTTCATCGTTCGTCTGCCGATATCACCGGTGAATGTTGAGCCCACGTTCCAGGCTGAGAGTGCGCCCCCAGTCGCCGACGTACGCCGCCGTATACTCGTGGTAGACGATAATGTTGATTCAGCCGAAAGCATGGCGATGATGCTCGAGCTCTCGGGACATGACGTGGCGATGGCGCACGACGGAGCGGAAGCAATCGAGCGTGCTAAAGAGTTTCAACCCGACGTAGCGTTCCTGGATCTCGGGATGCCAAAGCTGAACGGCTACGAAGCCGCCCGTTCAATTCGCGAACAACCCTGGGGCCGGCAAATACTCCTGGTAGCCCTGACGGGTTGGGGCCAGGAAGACGACAAGCGCCGCACCCGCGAAGCCGGCTTCGACGCCCCCATCGTCAAGCCAATAGATTACGTTGCGTTGGAAAAGTTATTAGCCACAGATGAACGCGGATGAACGCGGATCAGATCGGTCCATCCGCGGCTTATCCCATACTGACTAGGCCACCTGCACGGCTTACCTGACAAAGATGCCACGGGCTCGTCCCGTGGAGTTCTCACGCTCGCTGCTACGCTCGCTGCTACGCTCGCTGCTACGCTCGCTGCTACACTCGCTGCTACTCTTTCCAATCTTCAATAAACTTGCGAATTTGTGCGCTGGACAAGTCCCCGTACGACCCAACATAAGCACTATTCATCCATAAACGATTCACACCCGCTTGAATCATTTCTCTTTCCATGACCTGCTGAGCTGCATTCATCAAACCTGCGACAATACTTGCCGGAGACACTGAGGGATGACCACGTAAAGCAACATGCACATGGTCGGGAACAAACGAAACCTTTATCAACGCAATTCGAAGCTCCGGCTGAATTTTGAGCCACACTTTCGCGATTCGTTGCCCCTGTGCCGACCCCATGA
>JAICQI010000888.1 GCA_025937955.1 Pyrinomonadaceae bacterium | reverse complement strand
GGATACGAGTTGTGCCGTTTCGTCAGGAACAGCGATCACCTGTCACACCTGCCGATAATCCTGCTCAGCGCCCTCGATCCGAAAAACTCGACTGATGAGTCTGGGCAGGTAAATGCGTTCCTGGCGAAACCAGTCTCACCTGAAGAACTGCTGGCGACAATTATTTCGTGTTGCTGATTAGCGAATCTAGCGGCGTATACGGAATGCCCTGGGCGGTGGCGACAGCCTCGTAGGTGCAGTGGCCGGCGTATGTGTTGACGCCTTCTTTCAGACCGGCGTCACGCGCGATCGCATCAAGGAAACCTTTGTTAGCGAGCTTCAAAGCGTAAGGCAGCGTTGCGTTGGTCAACGCGAACGTGGAAGTGCGCGGGACAGCGCCCGGCATGTTAGCGACGCAGTAGTGCAACACGCCTTCGACGTAGTACGTCGGATCCGAGTGTGTGGTCGGATGCGAGGTCTCGACACAGCCGCCCTGATCAACGGCAACGTCAACGATGACCGCGCCGTTCGGCACGTCTTTCAACATTGCGCGGGTAACGAGCTTTGGCGCCGCTGCACCGGGCACCAGCACCGCTCCCACGATCAGATCAGCCTGCGAGATCGCGTCATGGATCATGTAAGCGCTAGACGCGAGCGTCGAGATCTTCGATAGGAAAATGTCATCGAGCTCGCGCAATCGATCGAGGTCACGATCAATGATCGTTACTTGCGCGCTCATGCCAACTGCGATCTTCGCCGCGTTGGTACCCACAACACCGCCGCCGATGATCACCACTCGAGCCGACGGCACACCGGGAACGCCACCCAACAGAATTCCGCGTCCGCCACTCATCTTCTCGAGATAGTGTGCGCCGACCTGGATAGCCATGCGCCCGGCGACTTCCGACATCGGCGTTAGCAACGGCAACGTGCCACGTCGATCAGTTATCGTCTCATAAGCGATACCCGTGACTTTGCGCTCGATCAACTGTTTAGTCAGCTCGCGATCCGGAGCGAGATGCAGATACGTGAAGAGCAGTTGACCTTCGCGCATGCGCGGATACTCCGGCGCGATCGGCTCTTTCACTTTCACGATCATGTCGGCGGTGGCCCAAACCTCGTCAGCCGAACTGACGATAGTGGCGCCGGCGCGTTCGTACAGTGGATCTTCAAAACCAGAACCGCTGCCGGCGTTAGTCTCAACCCTGACCTCGTGACCTGCATCCTTGAGCGCGCGCACACCGGCAGGCGTGAGTCCCACGCGATACTCATTGTCTTTGATTTCCTTGGGCAGGCCGATAATCACGTGATGTTATTGAGGCGACTCGAGCTGATCGATCTGAGCGCGTTGGAGCTTGCCACTGAAGTCGACATAGATCGACTTCCATTCCGAGAAAATGTCCAGCACCTGCGTTCCTGCTTCGCGATGTCCATTGCCGGTAGCTTTGGTGCCGCCGAAAGGCAGATGGACTTCAGCGCCGATCGTCGACGCATTGACGTAGAAGATACCGGTGTACATTTCGTTCATCGCTTTGAACGCGCGGTTCACATTCTGCGTGTAGATCGCCGCAGACAGTCCGTAGCGAACACCGTTCGCGACCTGAATCGCCTCTTCCAGCGAGCTTACCGGAATGACTGTCGTGACTGGGCCAAAAATCTCTTCCTGCGAGATGCGCATGTCGGCCGCAGCGTCGATGAAAACAGTCGGCTCGATAAAGTGTCCGTTCGCGTAGTCGCCTTTCGACAAGCGCCTGCCGCCACAAGCCAGCTTCGCGCCATCGTCGTTACGTCCGATGCGGATGTAACTCATGATCTTCTCGACGGCGTCGGCGTTGATAACCGGACCAACATCGGTCTTCGGATCGGCGCCGTTGCCGACGCGCAGTGCTTTTGTATGCTCAACGAGCTTCGCCACAAACTGTTTGTAGACCTTCTTGTGGACCACCAAACGCGACGAAGCAGTGCAACGTTGTCCTGACGTACCAAAGGCACCCCAGATGGCGCCTTCAACTGCTAGATCGATGTCGGCATCGTCCATCACGATAATGGCGTTCTTACCGCCCATTTCGAGCGAACAGATCGCGTTGCGCTCGGCGCACGCGGAAGCGACGATGCGACCGGTTTCAGTCGAGCCGGTAAACGAGATCAAACGCAGGGCTGTGTGATTGGTCATCGCCGCGCCGACAGTTTCGCCGTAACCGGTGACGAGATTCACGACGCCCGGTGGAATGCCTGCTTCTTCACACGCTTTCACGAGGTTGTAAGTGGAAAGCGGGGTATCTTCGGCGGGTTTGAGCACCACGGTGTTACCGCAAATCAGCGCTGGAATCAATTTCCACGACGGGATCGCCATCGGAAAATTCCACGGCGTGATCAAGCCGCAAAGACCAACCGGCTGGCGTATGCACATCGCGAACTTGTCGCGCATTTCGGCTGGAGTAGTGAACCCGTGCAAGCGACGG
>JAICQI010000745.1 GCA_025937955.1 Pyrinomonadaceae bacterium | reverse complement strand
TGACGGGAATCACGACTGCCTGCGTGCCCGCAACGGTCCGGTTCGAGATGGTGATCTCTTTCGTGTCAGGCTTGAGGGCGGTAATCACGCCCAGGATTCCGCGACGGCGCCACTCCAGTCGCTCTGCTTCCTGTTTTTTCGCCAGGTCGCCCTTGGTCATGACGATAACCTGGGCAGCGGGAACAGACTTGCGATCTTCCGACACCGTTCCGCGTGCCATCACGCGATCGCCTTCAGCCAGATCAGCAAACGTCACGTCAGTAGCGTTAGTGAGCGTCTGCTCGCCGGGCGCGAGCTTCTTATAAGTCGTTTTGTCGCTCAACGAGACGGTGACCATCGAACCGGCGTCGGTCTTGATGGTCAACTGCTTCGCAGTCGTATCGATAGACTTAATCTCGCCAATCGCATGTTTGGCAGAAATGTTTGGATCGGGCGTTTGGGCAAATGAAACAGGGCTTAACGCGAGTGTGATTAGTCCTATCGCGGCCGCGAAAAAGAACTTCCTCATTACAGGTCCTTTCTATCTGTTAAGTGAACACCGCAAAAGGCGGATTTATGACTGGCAGAACCGATTTTTGGTTACGCACGCAGAGGTAAGAATGTTCTTACTTATCCGTTGGTTGCACTGGGAGTTGCGCTCCAACCTGCCCGGTAACGGGCCGTCAGGGCGAGGCCGAAGCTGATAATCAGTATAAAAGCCGCCATAAAGGGCCAAACATATGGGAGCGAAGTTAACAATACCCAAAAACTGGTCCCTAGTAATAACGCCACGGCTTCGGAGTTTTTACCAACCTGGATGTATTTTCTTTGTAACCAGCGGCCCGTCGCCGCGTACAGGATGACCCGGCCAAATACGCTTGCCACGAACCACAACAGCAAAGCCAGTAGCCCTATCAGCACGCGAATCGGTTCCGGCATGATCCAGAGACACAGTATTACGCCCCCGAAGAGGACCACTACGCCGATCAGGCCAATGGCCGCAACGCGTACGCTGGTTAACTGTAAACGGGCCACGCCACGGCTGATAGTGCCCGGCATGGCGGCGGTGAAGGCGAGCGAAACGATAAACCAGAAGAGCACGACCAGCAGTCGCGTCCCGAGATAAGTCGGCGTCCAGTGCGGACTAAATATGCCGGTCGGATTCCTCATCATGTCGCCCAGTTCCTGCTCGTAACCAGCGTACATGAACGTCATCTTTTCAGGTTTGCGATTCGGGGTCGTGTCTTCGGCGAGATAACTGCCACCAATCACGATCACATCACCACCGATGCGTGAGCCTGCCTTCTGAATCACTGAACCGCCGATGGTAGCGACGTCGCCTTCGACCACGCCTTCCACGATCACGTTGCCGCCAAGCGAAATGGCGCCCTCTTTGACAGTGCCGGTGATCCGCACCGACTGGCCCATGCCAAAGACCGTGCCGTCGTTGGTGCCGTCTACAACCACTACCTTCTCGGCGGCAGTTTGCGCACTGGCAACACCGAACAGGAACAACACCCACAGCAGCAGCCCGAGCATGCGAGGCAAATCTATTTTGCGGGAAGCGATTGGGAATGTGGTGAGAGCAACTTGTGAACGACTGATTTCCATTGCCTCGAGGCAACCCCCTTTATTCGGTTGCGCTCGTGCGATGGTATTTGGAGAGCAAGCGCGTGAGTAAAATAATAGCGACTGCGAGCACGACGATCATTGGTCCAAGCGAACCTGATTCGACAATGATCTTCCGGCTCAAAACTCTGAAAACAACTGCGAGACCGGCGACCGTTTCGTAGATGGCTGTTGCTGCAAAACCAACGAGGCCGATGACGGTCGTAACAAATCTCCCGGCGACCAGGAAAATTGTTTCGCGGGCCGTCGCGCCGAGCAGTGCAAAACCGATCAGCGCGAGGATCATGCAAATGCCGAGCGCCTTGCGGTTCTCGGCACCTGTCCGCACGCCTCGCATATCGGTGGACGCGCGGGTCGCAATGATCCGAGAAAAGTCACGCGGCATCGGCATTTCAGTTTCGGTTAACGTTGCATCCAGCTCGCAGATAAACAGACGATGAAGTCTCAATTCGACGCGACACGGCTCACATGTCTGCAAATGTTCTTCAAAGCGCTGCGCCAGATCTCCATCCAACTCGCCATCTACGTAGGCAGCGATGAGATTACTCTCGCAGAACTTTTCCTGAGTTGGCGTCATCGTTGCTTTTTAAATCCCGGTGATTCCTTTTTCGACAAACTGCTGTCGCATCATCTCGCGCGCGCGGAAGAGCCGGTTCTTGACAGTACCGAGTGGCAGCCCTGTCACTTCGACGATCTCTTCGTAGCTGAGGTCTTGTGAGTGACGCAGAATAATCAACTCGCGATAGTTAGACGGCAGCGCTCTGACTACCGACTCGATCTCGCCGCGACGTTCCTTGCGTTCGCTTTCCTGCTCGGGACTGAGACGGCCGCACTCGACCGGCAAGTCAAACTGGTCGCCTTCATGGCCTACGACGAGCGACTGTTCGCGGGTAGCGCTGCGCCGCAGGTGATCGACGGCCGAGTTGTGCGCGATCTTGTAGATCCAGGTTGAGAACTTAAATTCGGCGCGGTAGCGCTGGAGCGAGCTGTAGACCTTGATAAAGATCTCCTGGGTGAGATCGAGCGCGGATTCGTAATTGCCGACCATGCGGTAGACGTAGGCGGAGATGGGGCGCTGGTAACGGCGCACCAGTTCTTCAAAACTTCCTTCGACGCCGCTGACGGCAGTGGCCACGAGCTCGCGGTCAGTGACCGCAGTCAGATCTCGGGAAAAAGCACGGGAAACGGAGGAGGCAGCAAGACTCATAATACAGGGGTGTTACGTGCCACAAAAAAGATTTGTTTCAATTAGCCGCAAAAAGGCACATAAGCACAAAAGTTACCAAAGAATTGACCAGAGCATACATAAGGACAGATAGCTTGGTTTTATATTTTGTGACTTTTGTCGCTGATCTTTTTACCAGGACAATGTGGCGAGACCGGCCGGGGCGGCGATGGAGTCGAAGCTGAAGTCGCGGTTTGGCAACTGTAACCCGAGCTCTTCGGCTCCCAGCGGGCGCAGGTCGCCGCCGGTCGTCTCGTTAACGATCTCCTCGGCGCGTTGTTTCGTGATGCCCTCACCGATGACCATCAATCGCGACAGCCCCTGTCCAGGTTCAGCTTCCGGCGCGCTACGGTCGCGATAGAACAACAACAACCGGTAAAACTCGTCCTCAAACTCTTCTTCAGTACAATTAACTGTGCGCACGATGAGCGGATGCTTATCGCGAAAGATCACGCC
>JAICQI010000768.1 GCA_025937955.1 Pyrinomonadaceae bacterium | reverse complement strand
GCCGAACTGTCGTAATCGGAGAATCCAGTTTAGAGGAGGACGAAGTGAGAAACTCTCAAGTTGCTGTCTTAAGCGGCGTCATCCTTGCCGGAGCATTGATCGTTGCAGGCTCCAATTGGCTATTGGTTCGATCTTTAAGGACAGAGTCGACGACCTCGCCGAATTCAACCCCCAGCACCAATGGTAAGAAGCTGGTGATAGCGATGATGCCGAAGGCCAAAGGTGATCCTTATTTCATCAGTTGCAAACTCGGCGCCGAGGAAGCAGCAAGAGAACTGGGTGTCGAGTTGTTGTGGGATGGACCAACCGACCTGGATCCTGCAAAACAGAACGAAGTGATTGAGGCCTGGATTACGCGCGGCGTCGACGCGATTGCCGTGAGTGTCGAAAACAAGGAGGGTATCTCCACAGTTTTGCGCAAAGCACGGAGCAGAGGAATAAAAGTCATTACCTGGGATGCGGACGCTGAGAAAGACGCACGAGATTTCCTGATCAATCAGGCGACACCTCAAGGCATCGGCTACACACTCACTGACGAGGCCGCGAGAATTCTGAACGGCAAAGGTGAATTTGCGATTATCACTGCTTCATTGAGCGCAGCGAATCAGAACGAGTGGATTAAGTACATCAAAGAGCGCTTGGCCCAGAAGTATCCGGATCTCAAGTTGGTGGCAACTCAGCCCAGTGAGGGCGACCGCGACCGCGCTTTTTCCGAGACGCAAACGCTGCTCAAGGTGTATCCGAATGTGAAGTTGATCATGGCGATTGCGGCGCCGGCAGTGCCGGGCGCTGCCGAAGCGGTTAAGCAATCGGGTCGCAGCGATGTCAAAGTCACCGGCCTCTCTCTGCCAAACATGTCTAAGCCTTATATCAAGGAGGGCGTCGCCGACAGCATCGTGCTGTGGAACACCGGCGACTTGGGTTATCTGACGGTTTACGCTGCCAATGCCTTAGCCAAAGGCGAAATGAAACGCGGCGATAACAAAATAGTGGCCGGACGATTGGGCCAAATTGAAGTGGTTGATGATGAAGTGAGGCTGGGCCTGCCCTTCATCTTCAATAAAGAGAATATCGATCGGTTTAACTTCTGAGCCTGCGAAGCAGTCAACTTCATTTTGGCGCCAAGCCCGCGAAGCGGGCGGCAGCATAAAGCCTGGGGCGCAAGCCCCAGGATCGCAATTTAATAAGGCGTTGAGCCCACGGAGTGGGCGACAGCGCTGCCGCCCGCTTCGCGGGCTCGGTCGCCTTTATTTGATGTTTTCCTGGGGCTTGCGCCCCAGGCTTTATGCTGCCGCCCGCTTTCGCGGGCTCGGCGGCGAGAATCACGTTACGTGAGGAGTCGATGATCGTTAACAGAAGAAACTTTTTAGGAAGCATCATTGCCGCGGGCGCGGTGGGCTTGGTCGCGCCTCGTAGCAGTCGGGCTGCAGAGTCCACTATTGAGATTCTGATCAACGAGCCGATCGGCAAGATCCTACCGGACATCTACAGCCATTTCATCGAACATCTTGGCGGAGTTATTTACGACGGTATTTGGGTCGGAGAGAAGTCCAGGGTGCCTAACATCGGCGGCATTCGACGAGATTTGGTCGAGCACCTGAAGAAGATAAAACCCGGAGCAATGCGCTGGCCCGGCGGCTGTTTTGCAGATCAGTATGACTGGCGCGACGGTATTGGACCACGCGACAAACGTCCTCGTCGCGTCAACTTCTGGGCAGACACAACCTACAAGATCACAGACTCGTACAAACAATTAAATACCGGCCCGCAGAAGTACGAGCCAAACTGGTTTGGCACAAATGAGTTCATGCAATTTTGTCGTCTCACCGGAGCACAACCTTACTTTGCTGCGAATGTCCGGAGCCTGAAAGTAAAAGACTTCATCGATTGGGTTGAATACTGCAACGCACCTGCAGGCTTGACCAGTCTGTCCGATCAGCGCGCCGCAGCCGGAGACAAGGATCCATACAACATCAGCTTCTGGGGTGTCGGGAACGAGAACTGGGGCTGCGGTGGCGACATGACGCCGGAAGAGTACGCAACTGAGTTCCGAAGATTCACCGCCTGGCTGCCGACGTACGGAGTCAAGCTGAAGTTGATAGGTTCTGGTCCAAATGGCGGAGATTTAGGTTGGACGCGCCGCTTCTTTACCAAGCTGATGGAAAAGGGGCAACGAATGGCCGAGCGGATGTACGGCTGGGCCTTGCACTATTACACCGGAACTACCGGGAAGGGAAACGCGCTCGATTACACGCTCGATGAATGGTACGACTTAATTGCTCGATCTGATCGAATGGAGTCTCTCATCACGCAGCACTGGCAAGTGATGGGAGAGTTCGACACGCAACGTCGTGTAAAGCTCATCGTGGATGAGTGGGGTGCATGGCACCTCCAGGATGCAAGTTTACCGCCGGGATATCTTTACGGTTATCCAGCCACGTTACGGGATGCGCTTATCTCCGCGATCAACCTCGACACGTTTCAACGTCATGCGGACAAGGTCGTCATGGCAAATCCCGCTCAATTAATCAATACGATTCACTCGCTGTTTCTTGCTTACGAAGACAAGTTTATTGTCACGCCCAATTATCACGTTTTTGAAATGTACGCGGCCCATCAGGGAGCGCAGGCCGTGAGAGCAGAGTTCATCTCGCCTCGAGTTTCATTTACCAGGGCGGATAAGCCGGCGGATTTTTGGGGACTGGGCGGCTCTGCTTCACTCAACGGGAAAGAGTTAACGTTGACAGCAGTGCAGCCGGATGCGAAGAACGCGCGTGAAACCGAAGTCAACGTTCGTGGAGCGCGTGTAATGGAGGCACGAGCGCGTGTGCTCTCCGCAACCGATATTCACGCTCATAACAGTTTCACAAACCCGCGTGGACTCGAACCGCGTGATGAAAAGGTTAACGTTGGTAGCAGCGGACAGTTGGTATATCGGTTTCAACCTGCATCCGTTACCCGATTGCAATTAACGCTCGGATAATTTTGCGCGGACTCTTGGTTTTTTACGCCGAAGGCGTTTGCTAATTTGAGCCCAGGGTTGGAGCGCAGCGACAACCCTGGGTTAAAAACGAACAATCGGATTAACCCTGAAAGGGTTCGGCTCTTGGCGAACGCTTTCAGCGTTTCAGGTCATTTTTTTATTTGTTTCCCAGGGTTGT
>JAICQI010000646.1 GCA_025937955.1 Pyrinomonadaceae bacterium | reverse complement strand
CTTCAGAGTAGCTAACACATCGACGAGCATTTCAGTCGAGCGTTCCGTACAAATGCCAACCAACACCTCGGGACCCACGCCAGTCCTGCGCAAGTAATTTGCTAACTGATTGGCACGAGTGTCCAATTCCCGGTAGGTTGTCTGCCCATTGTCATCCACTACGGCAACGGCGTCAGGCGTTCGTCTCACCTGCTCCTCGAACAGGCGTGTCAAAGTCTCAGCGCGCGGATAATCTGCACGCGTCTCATTAAACTCCACGAGCAGTCGATGTCGCTCTGCCGGCGTCAACATGTTCAGGTCACACACACGCTGTTCGGGATTGGACACCATCGACTCCAGAAGAGTCTTTAAGTGTGTGAGGAGGCGTTCGATGGACGCCGCACTGAAGCGTTCGGGCTGATAGGTCATTTGAATTGTCAGGCGGGCGCCCGGTATCAATGTGACTGCCAGCGGAAATGCTATCTTTTCAATGGAATAGGAATTAACAAACTGCGCGCCACCGATGACCTGTCCGGTAAAACTTTCTGCCACGAACTTCTCAAAGATCAGAATGGTTTCGAAGAGTGGCAGGGGATAGCGTATTTCACTCCATCTTTGAATCTGACCCAGCGGAGTGTTCTCGTAATCAAACATCTCCCGCCGCTCAGCGTTTAACTTCTTCAACCATTGCAGCAGAGACATCTCAGGCGAGATTTGCACTCTGACCGGCAGTGTGTTGATGAACAGACCGATCATCGATTCGACACCATCCAACTCTGTCGGCCTTCCCGAAACGGTAACTCCAAAGACAAGGTCACTCTCTCCGCTATACTGACTCAGCAAAATCGCCCAGGCTCCCTGTAAGAGGTTATAGAGGGTCATCTGCCCACTACGCGCCAGTGACGAAAGAGCTTCAGTGGTCGATTCCGAGAGAGCCAACTTTCTTTCATAATTCATCCCTGGTTCTGAGACTTCCCCGGGATTTTGATCAACCATTAAGTGAAGCGGCGAGGTGTAGCCTTTGAGGATCCGCCGCCAGTAGGTTTCTGCTTTTGGATGTTTACGCTTCTGCAGCCAGGCGATGTAGTCGCGATAGGGGCGGGTCGGTTCCAATTGAGGTTCTTCACCCCTCGAGATTGTATCGTAGAAGATGGCAACCTCTTTCATGATTAAGCCAAGACACCAGCCGTCTAACAAAAGATGGTGATAGGTCCAGATGAAAATATTCTCGTCATCGGCAATCCTGATCAGTGTGCCTCGCATTAGCGGCGCGGCTGTCAGCTTAAACCCACGTATCCTGTCGGCCTTTAGTAAACCTCGCAGCCTCTCGTCCCGGTCGGTTGCAGAAAAACCTCGCCAATCCATGTGCTCCCATGGCAACTTCACTTTCTTGCGCACTATCTGGAGTGGCTCGTCGAGGCCGTCCCAGGCAAAGGCAGAACTCAACGCCGGATTGCGCTCCACTACGCGCTGCCATGCCTTCTCTAATGCCGCAGCGTTAAGGTCTCCACGCAGGGTGCAAACTATTTGGTTGATGTTTTCGTCTGTTGCCGGTGAATAGAGGGCCTGTAAGAGCATGGCCTGCTGGCTGGGCGAAAGCGGATAGATGTCTTTGACATTCTCTAGTTTCACTTGGCACGCGCCTTTCTTCTCACGCCGTGGCTTTGTCTCAAAAGTCAGTCTCCATCATTGGATACACAGTCAGTACCACCTGCGATAGCTGGTGGGTAATGATTGGTATGCGAAATTGGTATTGATTTTGAGTGCGATGAGTAACCCACCCGCTATCGCAGGTGGTACTGACTGAGGCAAAGCCTCACGCCGTCCACGGGTCTGACTCGTCTTCGCGACTGATCATTCCGGCAAGCTTGCCGAGTTTGTGCTGGTCCAGTCCGGCAAGCGGAAAGTCGGAAGGAATCGCCTCTCCACCTTCCTCAGCCTCACAATGTTCTATGAGGCTTCGGAGCGCTTCGATGAACCCTTCGGCCAGTTTTTCTATGGTCGAGCGTCTGTGCAAACCCTCGCTATAAGTCCAGGTCACCTGCAACTCACCATCGCAGACACCGCCGTTAATTTCTATCGCGTATCCGCGCCGTCCTTGTGCCCTCTGATTCAGTTCGGCAAATTCATCTGCCAGTCCGAACATGGGTAAGTCCGTTAAGGTCTGGCCCAGTCGTCCGAGACAATTAAAACTGACTTCAGCCGCCGGCAGCGCTTGCAGCTGAGCTGCAACGCCATTCTCCGACAGGTACCGCAGCAGTCCGTAACCGATGCCCTTCCCCGGAATGTCGCGCAACTGTTCCTTAATACTGTTCAAAGCCTCTCCCGGTGTTGCCTCATCCTCCACGTCAAGCAACACCGGATAAACCGAGCTCAAACGCCCGACCGTGCGCGTGAGATTTAATTCCAACATCAAATCCTCACGCCCATGCACTTCCAGATCGACGAGCAGTGGTTGCCCGGTCCAACTCTTCAAGCTCTGGACGGCGGCAGTTAGTAATACTTCATCCAGCGGCACACGGTAGGCGGGGAGCACTTGTTCGAGTAGCGCGTTGGTCTCTTCCGGATCGAGTTTTACCAACACACTTTGCCTCGAGGCCGTCACGTTGTTGTCTTCATAATCCAACGGCAGGCGCGAGACTTTCCGGCTCAGCGCATTCAACCAGTAGCTCGACTCAATATTTACTGAGCCTGCATACTCGACGAGTTTTTCGGCCCATTGCTTGAATGAACTCGTCTTCGGTCCCAGCAACAGTTTTTCCCCGTGGTGTAGTTGGGCGTAAGCTTTTTGCAGGTCTTCGAGCAGAATGCGCCACGAGACGCCGTCCGCCACCAGATCGTGTACGACCACGAGCAACCGCATGGCTTGACCAACTCCGCGTTCAAATAACACAGCTTTCAGTAACGGTCCATGCAACAGATCCAGACTACTCTGCACAGCCGTTACCGTCTCACTCATAGCCGTTGTTTGTGCAGCTTCCGGAAGATGAGAGAGGTCCACGCGGGAGAAAATTTCCCGCGAGGCAGCGCCTTCGTTGAACTGCTGCCAGCCCGACTCACTGCGCTCGAACCGCAGTCGCAACGCGTCGTGGTGCAGATACAAATGCTGGAGCGCCTGGCGCAATTGCTCCGGTTCCGGTGTGTCTCGTACTTCCAGCATCAGTGATTGACTTAGATGATGCGGGTCTGTGACATTGCGTTCGAAGAACAAGCGCTGGATAGGCGTTAGTGGCACTGGGCCTTCGATAAGCGACTGTTCTTGCTCGACCGCGGTGCGGATTTTGACCACGGTCGCAAGTTCGGCGACGGTCTGATGTTGAAACAATTGCCTGGGTTCGAATTCCAGTCCAGCTTGTTCGGCTTTGGCTACGATTTGAATGCTGAGGATAGAATCTCCGCCCAGCTCGAAGAAGTTATCATTGACTCCTATCTGCTCAATACCAAGCACCTTTGACCAAATCTCTGCCAGCGTCTCCTCTACAGGTGTCCGCGGGGCTACCCACGCCTGCCGTTCCACCCGGCTTGGTCGTTCTTCGGGTAGGGCGCCACGATCTATTTTCCCGTTTGCGGTCAACGGCATTTGGTCCAGCATTACGAACTGTGCCGGGATCATGTACTCCGGCAACTGTTTCCGCAGATGCTCTCGCAGTTGCGACACGCTCACACTCTCCCCTGCGGCCGCGACGACGTAGGCCACCAAACGCGCTACAGCAGCGTGTTCGCGGGCGATGACTACAACTTCATCAACAGAAGGATGGTGTGACAGTGCCGTTTCGATCTCACCAAGCTCGATGCGATAGCCTCGCACCTTCACCTGGTGATCGACCCGACCGAGAAACTCGATCTGTCCATCAGGCAAGTAGCGCGTGCGATCACCGGTGCGATAAAGCCGCGCGCCGGCTGTCGCGCTGAACGGATCGGG
>JAICQI010000191.1 GCA_025937955.1 Pyrinomonadaceae bacterium | reverse complement strand
GGACAAGCCCGTGGCATCTAAGCGCGATTTTTAGGCGGGCGTGTAGCGGAGAGCGTGAGCCTCCACGGGACAAGCCCGTGGCATCTTCCGAAAGCCCAGGACGATCAGCAGTCCCTGCGGCAGTGTGTACCTCGCGATAATGATCCCTGCCGCACCGGTTTCCTTAATTTTTATAAAGTAGTCTCGCCAAAAACGTGGCTGAATGAGGTGTGAGAGCCCTATCAAAAACAAGCTAACAGAAAAGAACCTGGCGATCAGGATCTCCAGCCCTGCCATTACAGATCACTCTTCTCCGCCTCGATATAGAAGTTGCGATTGACCTCGAACGTCTTGACCTCTTCAGCGTATTCGAGCGTCTGCTTAGTCTCGCTCGGCGTGATCACCATCTCCTTGCCATTGATACTTACGCGAAGCGGCATGGCGAAACCTTTAACGACTCTGTCATAAAGAAACGTCACGGTCTTCCCGCTCACTTCGTATCGCAACAACGGAATGTTTGTCGTCCGCAGGTACTGGTCAAATATCTTGCTGAGATCAATGCCCGCCTTCTTGATGATGTACGACTCAACCTGTTCCGTAGTAACAGTCTGGTGCCAGAAGTCAGCGTTGAGCCCGCGCAGGATCGAAAGCCATTTCGCATCGTCGTTGATGATGTGACGAATGGTGTGCAACATGTTTCCGCCTTTCGGATACATGTCGCCTGACCCTTGCCGGTTCGTCCCGTAAACACCAATGATCGGGCGGTCGTTTCTGATGCTGCGACGCGTGCCGATCACGTAATCTTCCGCGTCTTTTTTCCCGAAGTGGTATTCGACGAATAGGTTCTCCGTGTAATTGGCGAAGCCTTCATGAATCCACATGTCGGCAGCGTCTTTCATAGATATGTTATTGCCGAACCACTCATGCGCGGATTCGTGAACGATGATGAAGTCAAACTTAAACCCGACGCCGCAGCCGCACGGATCGCGGTGCAGGTAGCCATTTCGAAACCAGTTGCCGTAAGTAACGGAGCTTTGATGCTCCATGCCGGGATATGAAACCGTCACCAGCTTGTAGCTGTCTTCATAAAACGGATACTTTCCAAACCAGTGTTCGAACGCCTCCAGCGTGCGCGCCACTTCCTTAAACTGCCTGAGCGCGGCATCTTTCTGATGCGGTAGCACCCAATAGTCAATATCCAACACGCCACCTTTACCCTTATACTTTTCAGAAAAGGTTACATAGTTGCCGATATTGACGTTGACGCCATAGTTATTGATTGGGTTCAGCACTTCCCAGTGATAAGTCCTGGTCTTACTGGCAACGTTGTGGTCGGTCTTTTTCAAGCGACCGTTGGACACGGCAACCAGATTCTCCGGCACCGTCACACTGGTTCGCATTCCGCGATCGGGTTCATCAGCTCCATGATCTTTATTGGGCCACCAGATGCTCGCACCGATACCCTGACAAGTCGTAACGATAAAATGCTCTCCCAGATCATCTCGTCCCCAGGTTATCCCACCAACCCAGGGCGGATTCTTACTCACAACCGGAACCCCTTCGTAAAAGACTTCAATCTTGTCTTCGACTCCGTTTGGAAGTTCCTTCCCGAACATTACCCAATAGACATTGCCTTCACGCTCAAACTTGAGCTGCGCATCGCCGTGCGTGACCTTTGTAATCGCTAACGGCGGCTGCAGATCAATCTGCATTTTGTTTCCTGGCTTAAGCGTCTTGAACGTGATCGTGTTCGACCCTCTCAACCTCCTGGTCTCAGGCAAGAACTCCACTTGTAAGTGATAGTGCAGCACGTCCCACCACTCACGCTCGGGAGTCACCGATCCACGTAGTGTTTCCTGGCGAGTGACATCTTTGGTTTGGGCCAAAACATAACTGGCGCCAATTAGCAGCTGTAGAAATATCGCGAGGGCAATGATTTTTAATGTACGCATGATCAATTCTTACGTTGTTCGCCTGATTAAACGGATGGACACGGATCAATCCGTGTTCATCCGCGTGAATCCGTGGCTAAATTGATCAAAGCTCAGGGCTCTTTAGGATTTCGGCGAGGGCGAGCAAGCGGTTTGTGTCTGCTTCGCCCTTTGCCTTGGCGGCGGTTTCCAGGGACGGCGCCAGGTTCCGGAGTTTTGCCAGCTCGCTTGCGTTCAGTTTCGCACCTTCTGCGTTACGGATTGCCAGACGCAGTTTCATGATTTCATCTGCCGGCAATGCACGCGAGCGTTCGAGTTGATCGAGGTAAGCCTTCGCGACAACCAACTTTCGCGGCCATTCCATCTTCTGCTGGTTCTGTACGTTCAACTCACTCATGCGAACCAGTTTCGCAGCGTCGATCTCGTTCTGCGTAAGGTTCCTCGTCGGCACCAGCTCGAATACATCAAGACCGCGCGCGATCTCTGAAGCGTAGATGTAGCCGTTGAACCAGTAAGAGGACCAGTCGCCGCCGAGCACGAGCAGGTTTGGATAAATAGGGCCGCGATCGAAATAACCGATCTCAACCGGATGCGCCGCGTCGGTGAAATCCATGATGGAGATGCCGCCCTGGTACCACGCCTGCACTTTGATATCGCGACCGGGAATCGGAATCAGCGAGCCATTGTGCGCCACACAGTTTTCACTGTCGCCTTGCGCGGCGGGTAACTTGTAGTAATTCCCGAACTTCAGTTTGTTGTCTTGGACGGTGAAGATCGCATTAGCGCCCCACTTGTTCGGATCGTTCGCGCGACAACGTGCAGCCATGCCACCGCCCCACTCGTCGGTGAATACAACTTTCTTCCCGTCATTCGAAAATGACGCTGAGTGCCAGTACGCGTAATTAGGATCGTTGACCGCGTCGAGGCGCTTTGGATTTGCCGGATCTTTGATGTCCAAAAGGATTCCGTTTCCGGAGCAAGCGCCAGCCGCGAGCCCAAGCTGTGAGTAAACAGTAATGTCGTGGCACTGATCGGTGTCTGTGGGTTTATCCTTGCCATGAGTTTCACCGCTTTTCAGCGCGTTCAAAGCGCCCGTTTGCGGATCCCCGAATATCCGTGGAGACGAGACGACCTTCGCGTCCTGCGGTCTCGCGAGCGGGACCTTAATTATGTCGATGCGAAAGCGTGCCGTATTCGGATCTTTATCCGGAGTCTCACCCGAGCACCCGGCCAACTCTTCAGGTTGGCGGACAAACGAAGTTCCCGAGACGTAGATGTAAACGTTGTCTTTGTCATTCGGATCGACAACGAGCGTATGTGTGTGTGACCCGCGGCAAGTTTGCACCGCCGCCACTTGCTTCGGATTTTTTATGTCGCTGATATCGAATATTCTCACGCCGCGGAAGCGATCTTTCTGCGCCGGCGGCGGAGTAACCTGATTCGGTCCATCAGCGGGAGAAGGCGAAGGCGAAGGCTGCGGTGGCGCCGGCGGAAATCCCTGCGTGCCGCAATCCAGGCGTCCGTTCGGCATTTCCACCGACATGAAGAGCAGGTTTTTGTAAACCGACGGATCGCCCTGGCCACCCGGGCACACCATCGTAGTCAACAACTTTGGTTTTGCCGGGTTGGAAATGTCGTAGATGCTCATGCCGTAGAAATTTCCGAGGAACAGGTGATTGCCCTGAAACGCGATGTCAGAGTTCGCGAATGCGAGCTGTGCGGTAACTAACTGCACGGGCTTCGGTAACTTCTCGACTTCACTCATGGGTGCGCCGAATCGACTCAGGACTTCCTTCACCTTTGGATCGTTAGGATCGCTGACAGGGAGTTGGAACGCGTTTGGCTTGGGGACCAGCATCAGATGCTTTAGACCCAATGCTGCTTCGCCGGCATCGTTAAACCCTGGTTTCAATTTAGATCTCGGATCGTTGGCGTCCGAGCCTGTCATTCCCGCTGGTAACGTTGGCGCCGGTTCAGGAGCAAACGGATTCGACGGCGATGGAGAAGGTGACGGCGATGGCGATGCGGTTTGGGCCAAGGTTGTGGCCGCAAGACACGTACACAGAAAAAGGGAGCTGACTATTAAGCGAAGGGCGATTAATCGATTCATAATTTTTCCTATTTAAGTTTTTGGTCCAACATGGTTTGCATCACTTTGATCTCAGCGCGTTGGCCGCTGTCGACATCAGTCGCGAAATTGAACAGTTCAGCATCCTGCCCGGCGCCGGCAGAGTTAAACAAGTCTTTCACCATGGTCAAGGCGCCATTGTGGTGCTGAATCATCCCCTTCAGAAACAGTTCGTCAAACTCTTCGCCCTTTGCTTTTCGTAAAGCGTCCACCTGCTTTGACGTGAGCATGCCGGGCATAAGCATTTGATGACTCGACATATCCATGCCGGGCATTTCATGCATCGCAGGCGAAGCTGGTTCTCCTCTGGTCGTCAACCAACGTTTCATAAAGTTTATTTCGTCGGATTGCGACCTGCTGATGCGTTCGCCCAGCGAGCGAAGCTGTTTGTTTTGGGTGTGTGATTCGATTAACGACGTCATCTCAACCGCCTGCGCATGGTGCAGGATCATATGTTGCATAAACTGCACATCCGCGGGCGAGTAGGGCGGCAATGTGGCCCGCGTCGAAGGTGGCAGAGTCCGCGTGGGTTGGCCCGGCGCGCCGGGTTGGACCACCACCGGAGTCGCAGGTTCACCCTGCTGTGCGGAAAAAACCATCACAGAGACACAGAGAACACAGAGATTGCACAGAGAAGAAATCAAATTAGGGCACCATTATGGGTTCACATTATCACAAAGCAGCCGGTGTCCTAAAACGATGACGAAACCCGAAAAAACTCAGGCGCGAACTGGAGGCGAGACCGCACCCGAACGATTCCTGGATCGACATCTGGGTAATGTGGTCCACCTCTTCCTTTCATTTCTGGCGATTACGATCCTGGTGGCCGCTGCTATTGCGATAGTTGTGATTATTATCCGCGATATGCCGCTACTGTGGCGGGCGCCCAGCGAGTATGACGCGTTGCACTACGTCATTCAGAATGTCCTGCTGGTGGCGATCGCGGCGGAGTTAGCGTTGCTCTTTCTCTTTCACCGCACAAGCGCCGCGGTCGAGGTGCTCATCTTCGTGATCGCGCGCAAGATGGTCGTTTCCGGAATCTCTGGCCTGGACTTGCTTACGGGTGTGGCTGCCCTGGCCGGCCTGGTAGCAATCCGCTTTTACTTCATACGCGGCAAGGAGCAGAAGGCAGGAGAAGCATCGTAGGTATTATGGTGGTGTCATTCCGTTCTGCGTGATTCACCGCACCGCTGTTTTACGAACTGCGATTCTTTTTGTCTTCGAGCAGCTTCAGTTTATCTTCAGCCTCGACGGCCCATTTAGAACTGGGGTCTTTTTCGAGGTAGGTGCGCCAGTCAGCCTCGGCTTCCTGATCCCGACCCTGGTGCTGATGGACGAGGGCGCGGTTAAAAAGAGCTTCGATAAGATTGGGCTCGATTGCGAGTGCCTGATTCAAATACTCGAGACTCCGACCGAGATCGTCGAGGCCTTTGCCTGTCTCTAGTCCCACCCGGCCTTTTTCCAAATATGCGGCGCCAAGATCGGAGTAGATCTGTGCGTTCTTCGTATCAGCTTTCGCCGCCTTCTGCAGATACTCGATCGCCTTATCGTGGTCTTTTTGTAAAAGATAGAGTTTGCCCAGGGCATGAGCTGAATCGGCGTCGGCCTGTTGTTTTTCGGCTTCGTCCAGGAATATTTGCGCACGCTTCAACTCAAAACTGTTTACTCGTGGTGGCTCCCCGGATCGCGTGATCACAAGTGGCGCGTAATCAAGCGACGAGATTCGCGCTTCGATTGGTCGCGCTTCGCGGTAAGCTTCGTTGAGCGCCACCAGACCGTTTTGCAGATCGGATTGATAGATAAACAGACGCCAACCAATTACACCCAGAATACCAATCACTAAAAGCGTGAGAGCCATTGCGGCCGGCGAGGTAAGAACGCTCATCCTGCCTTGTGGCCCAGGTACTACTAGTCCAGAAACCTGCGACGGAGGTAACAACCAGTTTCGCAAAAGCTCAAATATGCTGAGCTTTCTGGGCGACGGGTCCGGAGGAATTCTTTCGAGATATCGTTTAAATGCCTGCGCCGTGATTAACTTGCTGTGGCGCTCAGGGGTTATGAGAAAGTTTTGTTCGAAGTGTACGCGTTCTTCCCGGGAAAGCTCCTGGTCAAGATATTCGTCTATTAGTTCGTCTTCCGCAATCTCAACTTCCGCCGCGAAGCCATCATCACTGAGAAGACGCAGTTCAACGTCATGTTGTTCAGCGACGGTAAGTTGTTTTAGCAGATAACGTTTAACAGAATGTTGCTGTTGGTTTTGCCGCGCCATAGCTTTCTTCTGTGCAAACTACCTAACTGTAATGAGCGTTTATCCCTGCCTATTTCCGAATTAAGTTTGGCTAAGGCACGTTACCAGGCATTGATGCATTTCCTTCCGCAGTTTAAAGGCGCGAAGTCGCAAGGCGTTAGCGGTGAGCATCAATTCGACCGCCAGTTGCTTGCGGCGATTGATTCTGACCCGTTTTTCTCCCTGAAAGTAGAGTTCAAGGAGATTTCGCTCCGCCTCAGGCAATTTGCCAAGGCACTGTGTCAGGCACTGATCTTCTTTTTCGAGCTCTTCCGTTGGCCGATGCTCAGGCTCAATGACGGTGAGTCGCTTTTGCTCCTCCCGCTGGTATTCCTGGTGAACAAACTCCACGAATCCAACACAGCAGCGGAGGGGATCGCTGTAGCTCGTAACCACTTTGTCAATTCTTACTGCCACACGATTAGTAACTTCGTCGGCGAGAGATTCTGCATCAACGCAGCCGCGTGAGGCGAACACCTTGACCAACCGGGAGTGAACGAGATTAAACATGCGCCCGGCTTCCTCTGGGTCCGAATTAAGCCAGGCAAGCAGCTTCTCAAATTCTTCGGGTGTCGGAGAGCGCTCTCTCTTCATCGGGGCGAATCCGTGGCTGATCTTAGGAAGGCTATCATCTCGTCTGCCCATTGCACGAGGGTTTTCCAGCCCTCAGGCGCAGTGGACCATCTTAGTCTGACGCCAGTTAATCCGAAACTCTCAAAACCACAACGCTCTCGATCCAGCACGATAGACCTGTCAATCACCACAGGTAATTTGATCGACTGCAGGCTCGACAATTTCGACTCGAGTTCATCTCGCCGGACACAGCAGACGCTTCTCCGCAAGAGCAGTTAGCTCGGCAAACTCTTCCCTGTAACCTTTAGTCACGTTCGTGAATCCGTTTTCGAAGTGCCATAGCCGCCAGCACCACACCGGCTGCCTCCGTTATTAATAGCAGCAGTGCAGTAGCGCGAAACAGCCCGCGTGCGTCTCCCGGAGGCAGATGGGCCACGTGATCGCTGGAGACGATGATGTAGTGATAACAGGCTCCGAAGATAAGAGAGCCGAGCATGGAGCCAAGTAAGAGCCACAGCCCGGTTCGGGCATATCGTGTCCACGACAAGAGGAGTGCAATCAGTGGCGCCAGCAGGATGACTGCAATTACGTAAAATTGTTGCCAACTCGTCAGCCCAACACCCAATTCTGTGTGGGCCCGGCCATGAAGCAGATTGACAATCAAGTGAGCTATTACAGTAACCGGCACTGCGACTCTACTAAACTTGGTCATGGCTTTCGGTAGACTAGCGCGTAGCGCCACAACAAACATCTATTCACATTCGATCCGGGCAAGATCTCATCGGCCAACGCGCGCATCTGATTGATAGTTGAATAATGATCGTGTTTGCCGTGTTGCTCCCACGCCTTGCGGACTTCGGGCGGCGGTTTTAGTCGTCCATTGTGCATCAGCCTCAGCCCACCACTCACGCCCAACCCAATGACGTCCAGCACTCGTTCAACCAGCCCGTTCGACTTGACCAGATCCAAAACCACCAAAACCCCGCCCGGTTTTAGCGCCTCCCTCATCTTCACGAACAATTCGCGCTGCCCGAGGTGATGAAGCGTCGCAATTGAACAAATAAAATCGAAGTGTGATTGAGGAAAGCTCCACGTCATCGCATCGGCTAACTGAAACTCAAGATTATCAAACTGCGTCGATCGCGACCGCGCGACCCGAATCATCTCAGCCGACATATCCAGCGCAACCACTCGCCTGCAGCGTCTCGCCAATTCCCTCGCAAACGCCCCCGTCCCACACCCAATCTCGAGCGCATCCTCACAATTCTCCGGAACAAATTTCAGCAGGGAACTATGATAGTGATTATTGGCAGTCCACCCCTCATCATCGAGTAGCGCCAAACGATCAAAATCCGCTTCGACAGACGACATGCAGATGATTTAACCAGCACCCGTCCTTTGCGTCCACTATACCTGCTCGAAAGATGCCACGGGCTTGTCCCGTGGAGTTCTCACGTTCGCTGCTACACCGCGCTAGACACACGCCCCTTCCGCGCTTACAATCCAACAACCTCACAATGAACCTCTACACTTATCAACCTCACGAAATCAGATTCGCTTTCTGTTACCGCGTCTATTTCTCGTTGCGAACGCATCGACGACGCTCTTTCCCTCATTTAACAAAACTGGAGCGTGCAACTTTAGACGCCTTACTTCGCCCTTACGACGTTCGTGTACTCGAGTGTGTCACGAATAAAACTGATCTGCGATGCATCGTCAGCCTAAAACCTATCGAAACGATTTCCGGCTGCGCAAGTAAGCTGAAAGGCCGCGTCAGTAAATGGCTTCGCGAGACGCTCAACCTATGGGACCTGCAACCGCTTCTGAGCAAAGGTTACTTTGCATGCACTACGGGTAAGACCAGAAGTCGGATTGTCGACCGATATTTGAGTTTACAAGCCGAGCACCATGGCTACTCGAACCGCATTCTTCCGCCAATCTTTGTCGATCAATATACCCTGACTACTGAAGCTGAGAGCCGGATTTCGCCACACCATGCGATGGTGATTGCAAAGTTTCACTTGGTCTTCAGCACGACGTGGCGGCGCGGCATCATGGGGTCGGCACAGGGGCGACGAATCGCGAAAGTGTGGCTCAAAATTCAGCCGGAGCTTCGAATTGCGTTGATAAAGGCTTCGTTTGTTCCAGACCATGTGCATGTTGCTTTACGTGGTCATCCCTCAGTGTCTCCGGCAAGTATTGTCGCAGGTTTGATGAATGCAGCTCAGCAGGTCATGGAAAGAGAAATGATTC
>JAICQI010000926.1 GCA_025937955.1 Pyrinomonadaceae bacterium | reverse complement strand
CGCTTGTCATTCAAACCCTGAGAATATCGTAATGCGCGAGACTGACCCGACGCTACCGCGTTACGGTACTGACCCGATCCAATAACCATTTTCAACTTTTGAGGTATGAACTCGTCATTCGTTGATGTTGCAATAGTCGGTGGAGGACCGGCTGGCTCGGCAACAGCACTCTCGCTTCGGGCACACGCTCCGTCTCTTTCAGTAGTACTCATCGAAGCGTCGGACTTCGACGCTTGTCGGATCGGCGAGACTCTACCGCCGCCGGTACGCACTATCCTCGAGCATCTTCAGGTTTGGAAAGATTTTTGCGCACTTGGTTCTCGTGAAGTCTTCGGCACGACTTCAGTGTGGGGTCAGCCGGTTCCTTTCGACAACGATTTTATTTTCATGCCGGCCAACACAGGTTGGCACGTGGAGCGGGCGTCGTTCGATCGCATGCTGGCGATCGCTGCACAGGCGCGTGGTACAAACCTGTTGCGACGAACCTCGCTTAGTGAGTTTCACTGGGTAGACGAGCAGTGGCGTCTGAAATTGTCGACTGGCGCGACCTTCTCGGCACGCTTCCTGGTAGACGCAACCGGCGGCAAGGCAGCGATTGCTCGTCGCCTGGGTGCTCGCTTCGAGAATCTTGATCGTCTCGTGGGCATCGCGAGATTCTTTGAAAACGACGAGAACGATCCACGTCTTCTGGTGGAAGCTTTCGAACACGGATGGTGGTACACCGCCGGACTTCCCGGTGGTAAGCGGATCGTGAGCTGTGTCACGGATGCCGATCTCGCCCACAGCCTTCAGCTAAACAAACCCGAAGAGTGGCAGAGAAGACTTGCCGCGACGCCGCTGGTCAATTCTCTTTTGCGGGAATGCAAACCGAGCGGCTCGATCGTAGTTCGGTCCGCAACGTCGCGACGTCTTGAACCGGCTGCAAACGAACGCTGGCTCGCGGTAGGTGATGCCGCGTCGCGGTTCGATCCGTTGTCATCACAGGGAATATTCAAGGCGCTGAGATCGGGAATCTTCGCTTCGTATGCGATCGGTGATTGGTTGACGCGAAGTGACGATTCGGGTTTGCGCCGTTATTGCCATTATGTAGCTAAGGAATTTGAGAGCTACTGCGAAACACGCGCGAAATACTACAGTCAGGAACAACGCTGGCCCACGAGTGAGTTTTGGCTTCGCCGCAGGGTTCGAAACGCCGCCTGATCACTTTGCCCCTGGTACCGCTGCTTGCTGCGGATAGTAGATCGGTTGTTGTGGATCGCGGTGCCAATCGTATTCAGCTGACTTCGCGGCAGTTTCTGCGACCGCACGTCCCATCAGACGATCGACTAGATGAAACGCCATGTCAGTTCCTGCTGAAACTCCAGCCGAAGTTACGTAGCGATCCGCATCGACCCAGCGTGACGCATTGTCCCAGAGAACGCGCGGTCCATACGTGCTCACCCACGCGAACGCCGAGTGATTGGTCGTGGCCGGTTTTCCGTCAAGCACACCCGACTGAGCAAGCACTGCGGCGCCGGTACAGACCGAAGTCATTAGCTTCACTTGCTCGTCCATCTCACGCACCCAGTTGCTCAGGGCTTTAACTCTTTCAGGTTTGTCCTCAAGTAAAGGTCTGGTATTCCCACCCGGAATCATCAGAATGTCGATCGACTTCCTTGGCGCGTCATTGCGGAACATGTCGGGCGCCACTCGCGGGCCGTTCATAGACTTGACCGGACCCGGAACAGCATCTTTTTGACCTGACGGCCTATCCTCATTGGAGATAAACAAAACCTCGAATGGATATGGAGGCGGGCTAAAATAGCCGGTCCCGAGAAACCGTGAAATCGTGAAAGCCTCAGTGAATCCCCACACATCAATCGGTTCGAATCCCTCATAGACCAGGATGCCAACTCGCATCGTCGGCGGAAATTTTATCGGGGTACTCATGTGTCTCCTTTCAGCTGCTCATCAAGGTCTGCAACTCACTATAACAATACGGCGAGCGGGGGCAAGCCCCTCTTCCTGACTTGTTCGTTCTCCAGGCGCCCACGAAAAGAACAAGTCAGGAAGAGGTCCAGCTGCCTATAAACACGGCGAGCGGGGGCAAGCCCCTCTTCCTGACTTGTTCTCTCGCCAGGCG
>JAICQI010000743.1 GCA_025937955.1 Pyrinomonadaceae bacterium | reverse complement strand
TGTGCGAGGTTCTTCGGCGATAGCGTTACCTGGACCACGGTCGCTTCGCGTGGCTCAATCGTGATCACCAGCACGTTGAACTTCTCCTCCGCGCTGCGCAGAAAGATGTACGTCTGTTCCTTATTTGTTGCGGAGAGTGTTTGGATTACGGGTATCCAGTTAAGACTCAGAGCTCCATTCAATAAAGCGCGAAACTTAATGAAGTCGCCGTCAAAATCCTGGTTTTCAAATATGGCTAGCTTGATGCTGCCGGCTTCCGCGATGCGTTTTGCTTCGCCGCCCTTGATGCGCGCGGCCGTAGCGGCCACCTTCATTCCCGCCCTGGCGAGAAATGGAATCCCAACGTGCTTCACTCCGTAGAATTGTTCAATCATCTTTACGACTGACTTGAAGTCGTCGTTTTTGGCCTGCACCGGTGTAGAGAACGCAACCAGCGCGACGGCGATGAAGATTTTTGGCGCGATTGTCAGTAGCGTTTTCATCGCAGACCTCACTTCTCGTCGTCGTTCTTGGTCTTCGGTTTTTGTGATTCGACTCCGAGCTCGGGCACGCCAAACTGGCCTTCGAGTTGGGCCAGCTTATCGAGATCGACCGGCCCGACGATGTTGACGACCGTGAGCTCTTTTTCGTCGCTGTGCAGCACTGCCAGCCCGTTAACCTGCTCGCCGTGAAACAGCAGGTAGACTTCCAGATTTCCGTCTTTCTTGCTGGTGACGTTTACCATGCGCGTCCAGCCTGGGCCACTAAGCTGTGTTCTAATCGGCTCAAGATCCGCAGCGGTGTATTGGCCACTCTTATCGAACTCAAAACTCCTGACGTAGATACCTTTTAGTCCCTCGACGAGCTTTTTGATCTTCCGTTCATCGGCATCCTGATCGGAGAAGACTTTCGCCGCACTCTTCATCAAGCGTTCGTCGACGTTGACATCGACGCTCTGGCTGGCTTTCGCGGCAAGATGATCGAGACTGGCCGTCTGGATCCGCGAATCCTGCGCGTTCGCAACCAGTGTCGAAGCGATAATCAGCAACAGGACGATCAGTGGCTGCCTGATATTTGTGTGAAAGAGTGATTTCATAACTGCTCCGTTCATCCAACTCGGTGTTGATTCTTGATCTGATTCGAAGGGCTGTGGGTTTTCTTATGGACCAGACTTAGTTTCTCAGTCGTCAGTCGCAGGGCCAGCATTACTTGTTGTTTGGCGGCCAGCGCTTCTTCGCGTTCGCGTTTGGCTAACGTTGGTGAGAAAGATCGGGGTTTTCTTTCTCGCGACAGCGGGGGCAAGCCCCTCTTCCTGACTTGTTCTATTTTTTGTTGCTTCGGTTCTTCATCATTCTTCTTTGCGACGGTTGTTAATGGCGCGGGAGTGATGCTGGCCTGCTTTGGTTGAGACTCGCCTTGAGTTCGCATTCGCAGCCAAACACCGGCGGCCAGCAGGGCCAGCAGCACAGTGGCGGCGATGGCAACTAAAGGAAAGTGATTCCATCCTCGTCGCGGCTTCAGCAGATCCTGCGGCAGCTCCAAAGGTTTAGGTTGGTAACGCAGGGTGCCCATAATCTCTTCCAGCTGCTGTATCTCCGGATCAGGCTCACCAGTTTTGTCCCACAAGTAATCTTCTTTCATACGCCCTCCACAAATCCGAGTCGTTCGCGCAGCAGCTTCATGCCGCGGTGCAGGTTGACTCGTACTGACGCCGCCGTAAGACCAGTGCGCGCCGCGATTTCGGGTCCGGTCATTCCTTCGACCAATCGCAGGATCAATGTTTCGCGGTATGCCTCAGGCAGACTGCGTATCAGTTCCAGGATTTCAGTTGCCCTCGATTCATGTGTGTCACTGCCGCGCAACTCGTCATTGATCTCCACCGTTTCTCTCGAGCGCCGGTGAAAATCGACGGCGCGGTTGCGTGCGATCATCGCGATCCACGGACCAAAGGACGACGCTTCGCGCAACGTGTGCAGCTTCCTGAACGCATGCAGGAAGATGTCCTGAACGAGGTCGTCCACCTCCGCCCGAGGCACGCGAGCCAGCAAAATGCCGTGTACGAGTGGCGCGAAAAGATGGTAGAGACGCGCGAATCCGTCCCGGTCACCGGCTAAAACTGCTCTGACCAGCACCACTTCTACCGCCATTTCCTGCGGTTGCTCGGCAGCGTGTGCCTCGGGGCTCATTAGAAGCATGTCGGCTGTTACGTACATGAGCTGTGTCGCTCGGGTGAAAACCCGAATTCAAGGACACCGATTAAGACGGGAGAGGGACAGAGACTGTTAACAGACGCGTCTACGCGTGCTCATCAGCAGGACGATCGCTTAGTACGGGCGATGGCAGCGCCGGGTTTTCTTCGGAAGTCATCCTTAACAGTTCCGGCGTAGCTGAGACCAATGAAGTGCGCCAGGTGTAAATCGTGAACAGTAGCATCGCGATTGTTCCCGCGAGGCCACCTTCAACGCCGTAACTGCCGCCGGTTAACCAAAAAGGACCGGTATCACTCGCTTCGAGGAGAGGATGCGAGACGATTTTAGCGCCGCTTATCGGTAAGCCAAAGAACCAGCCGAGAGCCCAGTTCCAGCCCCAGTGAACTCCGAGCGGAAACCAAAGACTGCGCGTGCGCAGATACGCCACTCCCAGCCAAACTCCGGCCAGCGCTGTGTTTGCCATCGTAAACCCGGGTACCGCATTTGGGTTTGCGAGATGAACGAAACCAAACAGCGCACACGTCAACAGCACTCCGGTCGATGCGAGCCGAGCCCGCGCCAACGTTTGCAGTCCGTAACCTCTGAACAGTGCCTCTTCGGCCAGTGCAGCCACCATTAGCAACCCCGCCGAGCCAATCATCGATCTCGCGATTCCGGGCAATCCATCGTTACTGAACGAAAGTTGGAGACCGCCGCCGAGCTTTGCGATGGCGACGGCGATGAGTATTGCGGCAAAGCCGATCGCGGATCCGATGAGCAGATCCCACCACCATCGCCGGTGCAACGTCAGGCCAATAGATCGCCATGGAAGTCCTTCTAAAACGCGCGCGCACAAATATCCGGCAACAAGCGCGGTGGCTAACAGAGAGAGCCGGTAAAGCATGTCCCACACGAAGGCGGCGCGCGGTAAAGCCACACCACTCGTTGAGACGAAGGCATACGCAAATCTTAGCGCGATCGTCAGCAGAAGACTGATCGCGGTAATAAGGAGTATGAAGAGCGCCACACGCCAGCCACTCCTTAGCCGGCCAAACTCGTTGATGAAGATCTTGCGCATTGGGCTGTGGATTCTAACAGGAATCAGCGCCTCCTTGGAGTGCGGTGCCTT
>JAICQI010000070.1 GCA_025937955.1 Pyrinomonadaceae bacterium | reverse complement strand
GACAGTATTGCCTTTGCGCCTTTTGTGGTTTTGTGAGGCTTCCGGAGGTGCATTCATGTCTAAAAACCTCATTACAGTTGATGGAAATGAGGCCGCTGCTTCTGTAGCCTTCCGCGTCAGTGAGGCGATTGCCATCTTCCCCATCACACCGAGCTCGCCGATGGCCGAGTTGTGTGATGAATGGGCCAGCCGCGGTAAGACCAATCTTTGGGGAGTCGCCCCGGAGATAGCGGAGATGCAATCGGAAGGAGGCGCCGCCGGAGCCATACACGGCGCCTTACAGGCCGGCGCGCAGTCAACTACCTTCACCGCGTCTCAGGGCCTGCTCCTGATGATCCCGAACATGTACAAGATCGCCGGTGAGCTATCGCCGTTCGTAATGCATGTGACCGCGCGGACACTGGCGGTTCACGCCCTTTCGATCTTCGGCGATCATTCGGACGTGATGGCGTGCCGGCAAACCGGTTTTGCGCTTCTTTGTTCAAACTCCGTGCAGGAAGCACACGACATGGCCGCGATCGCACATGCAGCGACGCTCGAGTCGCGAATTCCCTTCCTCCATTATTTCGACGGATTTCGCACCTCGCACGAGGTCTCAAAAATCGAGGAGCTCAGCGACGACGATCTGCGCAGCCTGATCTCAGAAGACGCCATTTACGCTCATCGCCAGCGTGCACTCACTCCGGACCGGCCGGTGCTGCGTGGCACGGCGCAGAACCCGGACGTGTTCTTCCAGGCACGTGAAGCCGCAAACAGCTATTACGATGCGACTCCGGGAATCGTCGCCAACCTGATGGCGAAACTCGCGGAAAAAACCGGGCGCTATTACGGTTTATTCGAATACGTGGGCCATCCCGATGCTGAGCGCGTAATCGTCATCATGGGATCGGGCGCGGAAACAGTGCATGAGACTGTCGACTACCTGGCGGACCGTGACGAAAAGGTCGGATTGATAAAGGTGCGTCTGTATCGTCCTTTCCTGCGCAAGGCCTTCATCAACGCACTGCCGAAGAGCGTCAAAAGTATCGCGGTACTCGATCGGACCAAAGAACCGGGCGCGCCCGGTGATCCGCTCTACCTCGACGTGATTACGGCGCTTGCAGAAGCACGCGCGGAAGGTGAGTCAACAGTCGATCCGAACGTGATCGCTGGTCGTTATGGTTTGTCGTCGAAGGAGTTTACGCCGGCGATGGTGAAGGCTGTCTTTCACGAATTGAATAATCCCACGCCACGTCGTCACTTCACAATCGGAATCATTGACGACGTAACACATACGTCCCTTGCATGGGATCCGTCTTTTCGCACGGAGAAAGAGGACGTTTCTACCTCATTGTTTTACGGCCTTGGCGCTGACGGCACCGTCGGAGCAAACAAAAACTCAATCAAGATCATCGGTCACGAAACAGACCGCTTTGTGCAGGGCTACTTTGTTTACGACTCAAAGAAGTCAGGCGCGATCACGGTTTCACATTTGAGAACGAGCCCGCGGCCGATCCGCTCGGCGTACCTTGTCGAGCGAGCGAGCTTTGTGGCCTGTCATCAGTTTGAATTCGTGGAAAAGATCGACATGCTGGAATACGCCGCTCAGGGCGCGGTCTTCCTGTTGAACGCGCCGGGTGACGCTGAAGCAGTTTGGGATCGGCTGCCGCGCGAAATGCAGGGGCAGATGATCGAGAAGCGCATTCGCTTCTTCGCGATCGACGCTTACGCGCTGGCGAAGCAAGTCGGAATGGGTGGACGCATTAACACCATTATGCAAACCTGCTTCTTCGGTATTTCCGGCGTCCTGCCGCGTGACGAAGCCATCGCGCACATCAAGAAGTCGATCGAGAAAACTTACGGTAAGCGCGGTCCTGAAGTGGTGCGACGAAACTGCGAAGTGGTGGACCTGGCGCTCGCTCATCTTCACGAGATTCCGGTGCCCGCGACAATCTCCGCCACGAAGTCGCGCCCGCCACTCGTCTCGGCGCTCGCACCGGATTTTGTGCAAAAAGTCAGCGCTGTGATGATGGCCGGAAAGGGTGACCTGCTTCCGGTAAGCGCGTTCCCGGTCGATGGCACGTGGCCGGTCGGCACCGCGAAATGGGAGAAGCGCAATCTCGCTCTCGAGATTCCGGTCTGGGATTCAAAGGTCTGTATCCAGTGCAACCAGTGCGCGCTCGTGTGCCCGCATGCGGCGATACGCGCCAAGGTTTATGAAGACTCGACGCTCGCCGATGCGCCGCCTACGTTCAAATCCACAGCTTACAGAGGCGCTGAATACAAGGGGAAGATGTTCACGATTCAGGTGGCGCCGGAAGACTGCACCGGCTGCAACCTCTGCGTTAACGTGTGTCCTGCCAAAGACAGGACCAATCCAAAACACAAGGCGATCAACATGGAACCGCAGGCGCCGTTGCGCGACGCCGAACGGTCCAACTACGACTTCTTTCTCAATCTTCCCGAGCTCGATCGCGCCGACGTCGTGCGTCTTGATCATAAAGGCTCCCAGTTTCTCGAGCCGTTGTTTGAGTACTCGGGCGCCTGTGCCGGTTGCGGTGAAACTCCTTATCTCAAACTGCTCACCCAACTGTTTGGCGATCGCCTGCTGATCGCAAACGCTACCGGATGCTCTTCGATCTACGGCGGCAATCTTCCCACCACACCCTACACAACAAACAGCGACGGCAGGGGACCGGCGTGGTCCAACTCTTTGTTTGAAGACAATGCCGAGTTCGGATTTGGTTTCCGCCTCGCGATCGATGCTCATATCGCCGCCGTAAACCTGCTCGTCAAACATCTCGCACCGACTATCGGTGAAACACTCGCGCAGGAATTACTCGAAGCAGATCAGGAGAACGAGGCGGGAATCGCAGCCCAACGCGAACGAGTCAACGTGTTGCGCAGCAAGTTGGCCGAGCTGCAATCAGCGGAAGCACGCCGGCTCGAGTCGCTGGCTGATTATCTCGTCAAGAAGAGCGTCTGGCTGGTCGGAGGCGATGGCTGGGCTTACGACATCGGTTACGGCGGGCTCGATCACGTGCTCGCAAACCGGCGCGACGTCAACGTGCTCGTACTCGACACCGAAGTTTATTCGAACACCGGTGGCCAGCAATCAAAAGCCACCCCACTTGGCGCCGCGGCCAAGTTTGCTGCTTCCGGAAAGCCTGTCGGCAAGAAAGATCTTGGTCTGTTGGCCAACATGTACGGGCATGTATACGTCGCGCGCGTTGCCTTTGGCGCCAAGATGCTGCAGACGGTGCAGGCATTCCGCGAGGCCGAAGCTTACAAGGGGCCGTCGCTGATCATTGCCTACAGTCACTGCATTGCGCACGGCTACGACATGGCCCAGGGCGCCGCGCAACAAAAGCTCGCCGTTGAATCGGGAGTCTGGCCGCTTTACCGGTTCGACCCTCGTCGGATAGCGCAGGGAGAGCCGCCACTCAACCTCGACTATGGACCACCGAAAGCCAGGGTTGCCGATTACATGCGCAACGAGTCGCGCTTCCGGATGATTGAACGCGCCGATCCCGCACGCTACAAAGGCTTCCTCGAGGACGCTCAAGCCGCGGCCGAAAGACGTTACCTCGTTTACCAACAACTCGCCGGAATAAAAGTACCCGCGTTCGAGCCGAAGGATGGAAATGGAAACGTCAATGGAGACGGGGAGGAAGGCAAATGAATCTCGCTACCACTTACATGGGAATTCCCCTGTCGAGCCCGATGATCGTCGGTTCCAGTCCGCTGACTGAAGACCTCGATCTCGTAAAGCGACTCGAGGATGCAGGAGCGGCGGCGCTGGTCCTGCCTTCGCTCTATGAAGAGGAGGTTACGGGCGAGCAGATGTCTGACTTCTTTTCGTCTGAAACGCACGAGGACTCATTTCCGGAGGCAACTAGTTACCTTCCTGATCCGGACACGGCTCCCGGGGATCAGTATCTCGAGCACTTGCGACGCGTTAAGCAGGCTGTCGGCATCCCCGTGATCGCGTCGCTGAACGGTAGCACTCCGGGCGGCTGGACTTTTCACGCTTCTCTCATGGAGCAGGCTGGGGCCGATGCAATTGAACTCCATCTCTATCACGCAGCCAGCGATCCCGAACTCAGCTCGGCTGAAGTTGAGCGTCAAATGCTTCAGACAGTTTGGGACATCAAAGGAGCGGTGGATATTCCGATTGCGGTCAAACTCTCACCTTTGTTTACCGCCTTCGCCAACTTTGCGTTGCAGATCGACAAGGCCGGCGCGAATGCGATAGTTCTGTTCACACGTTTTCATAAGGTCGACTTTGACGTAATCGAGCTCGAAGTTTTGCGCCGGGTGGAACTCTCCAGTTCCGCTGACTTGGATTTGCGACTTCGCGGAACAGCGGTACTGGCCGGAAGAGTTAAAGCATCGCTCGGAATCACCGGCGGAGTCCATAGCGCGCTTGATGTGATCAAGGCAAACATGGCGGGAGCTCATGTCGTGCAAATAGTTTCGGCTCTCATGCGACATGGCCCAGGCTATCTAAAAACTCTGCGCACTGAAGTCGAAGCATGGATGATTGCAAACGAATGGAGTTCTCTTGAAGAGATGCGTGGCAACATGAGCTTCCAGAGAATTCCCAATCCTGCCGTCTACGAACGCGAGACCTTCAGGCGGATGTTTCAGTAATTCTCAAAGGAGATATATGGCACAACGAATCGGACCGGGCTTTTCCATAATTGATAGCGTGCTGCATCCCACGGATTTTTCAGAAGCGAGTCGAGTGGCTTTTCATCACGCACTAAAGACTGCCCTGTTGGCACGATCCAAACTCACGCTGCTACACGTCTCGGGCGGCGGAGATTCGGGATGGTCCGACTTTCCCGGAGTGCGCGAGACGCTCGAGCGTTGGGGACTGCTGCCGAAGGGAAGCCAGAAGGCTGCGGTAGGCGAGCTGGGTATCAAAGCCAGTAAGGTGATGGCCGATGAGACTGAACCGGTTGCAGCCGTGATTAGCTATTTGGAAAAGCATCCGGCCGATTTAATCGTGCTGGCTACGAGTCAGCGTGATGGGCGCGTTCGTTGGCTCGGCAAGTCTGTGTCAGAACCGGTTACTCGCGAAGCCGGACAAATGACACTGTTAATTCCTGCCGATTCGGAAGGCTTTGTGTCTGATCGCGATGGATCAGTCAACTTAAAGAAGATACTTATTCCGATTGCTCGCACTCCTTCGCCGCAACCAGCACTGAACACGGCTGCTCTATTTGTTGAACGAGGGAAGTGTCCGGAAGGAACGTTCGTCCTCGTACACGTTGGCAAGTCAGACACCATGCCGGCGTGTCGCTATCCCGAAATACCCGGCTGGACCTGGGAGAAAGATTTACGAAGCGGCCCAGTGATTGAAGAAATTGTCGACGCCGCAAAAGATCACAAAGCCGATCTGATCGTGATGTCCACCGACGGACGCAACGGCTTCCTTGACGGCCTCCGTGGCAGTCACAGCGAAAGAGTCCTACGCCACGGCGCCGCCCCCTTACTCACTGTCCCCATCGGCTCGCGCGCCTCGCGCCACCTCAGTTAAGCCACAAAGAAGCACAAGACAGAATCAGCCACAAAAAGGCACAAAAGGCTCAAAAAGAAATCAACCATCAGGTTTCACTTTGTGCTTTTTGTGCCTTTTTGTAGTTAATCTGTCTCGCCTTTTTGTGACCTACTTCATCGAGTTGCGAAGGTCGATCATTGATTGTTGGCTGACTTCCAGCGTGCCCTGACCGGGACGGTCGAGATCGGCTATTAAATACAGGACAAGGGAAAAACCAAGTATCAGGGCCACTGCGGCGAAAGAACGCCTGCTGTCGCCCAGCCCTGCTTGATAACCTATCAGCAGCATAACGAGGAACCCCAGCAGGTAGAGCACGATCCAAATCACTCCGGGCACACGGCTCCGCAATGCCAGGAGACGCGTCGCATGCGTGTCGATTACTTGATTGAGCGATTGCACGTAGATGCTTGTCATTGGCGAACGCTCTTTTTCCGTAGCGGCCACTGCGTGCGCCCAGAGCTGGTTATGCAGCTCCTCCGATCTGGCGAGTGCCTGTGCTAATTGATCAGGCTGCTGCACTCCTTTAAGCCGGACATCGACGTATTCACGAAGGAGGTTTCGGCTCTCAGTGCCCATCGGCTCAGGGATCATGGCTGTGCGAAGGTAAGTCGTGCCTATAGCATTCGTCTCAGTCAACAGAACCTGTCGCCGAGATTCAAAACGCGATGCGGCAAGTCCAAATGTGAAAGCCGACATGAATGCCAGCAAGCCCAGAGTGCCTCCAACCATGCCGCCCAGCGAAGACTCCTTCACCTGCTGATCGCCTCGCTGTCGATACTGCGCGAATCGATAACCCAACTCGACCGAGAGAATCGCCAGCGCAACAGTCAGCGGCAGGATGGTCCAAAGAGGAAACGGATCTAGTAGTCCAGTTGCTTCCATATTCTCAGCCCACGAATTTGCTCAACAACAATGCAACGACGATTGTCGAAATGATTGTCACCAGGCCAGGCAGCATGAAACTATGATTGAGCAAGTACTTTCCGATCTTAGTCGTACCAGTCTGATCGAAAGAGACGGCGGCTAACAAAGTGCCGTACGTTGGCAGGAAGAAGATCCCATTAGCTGCCGGATAGAGCGCCGCGAGTGTAGCAGCCGGTAACTTCAAGGCGATTCCAACCGGCATCAGGATCGCAACCGTTGCAGCCTGGCTGAACAGCATTGCCGAAAGCACAAACATCCCAATCGCAAACGTCCATGGATACACCTGCAAGAGACTCGAGATGCCGCCGACGATAAACGGTCGATTACCTTCGAAAAACGAAGAGCCGAGCCACGAGATTCCGAGTATGCAAATGATCGCGGTGATACCGCTGCGCATAATCGTTCCCTTCAACGCCGCTTCGGGCGACGCCTTGAAGACAACCAGGATCAGTCCGGCGATCGCAATCATCACGATCATGATCGCCATGCCCATGCTCACTTGATCGGTTCGAATGACGCCACTTTCAGCAACAGCAACTTCGTACGCTGGTCGTAAGTTTGGAAAGATCCCAATCAGCACCACCATGATGATGCCCAGCAGGAAAAACACCATGGAGCCACGCGCGCGAAAGAGATTCTTTCCTTCCATAGGCGCCGGCTCTGCAGGTTTCTTTACTTCACCAGTCGCGAGCCGCTGCTGGTATTCCTGATCCGTCTCTAAACTCTTCCCACGCCACGCAACCGACAACGATCCGATCACGACCCCGACAAAAGTCGACGGAATAGTGATCGCAAGTAGTCGCGGCAGTGATACTCCCTGTGCCAGTAAGAAGCCGAGCATGGCTACGGTGGCCGCGGAGATTGGAGATGCGATTACGCCCTGGAAGCCGGCGATCACGCTGATCGAGAGTGGACGCTCAGGCCGTATCTTGCCGTTGCGCGAAACCTCAGCAATCACAGGTAACAATGCATAAATGACGTGCGCCGTGCCTGACGCCAAAACCAGCACGTACGTCACGATTGGCGCCACAAAGGTGATGTACTGCGGCCGCTTGCGCATGATTTTTTCCGCGACTGAGACGAGATAGTCGAGACCGCCGGCGGCTTGCATGGTCGCCAACGCAGTGATCACTGCGATGATCATTCCCAAAACCGATTGCGGAGGACCGCCGGGAGGTAGTCCAAAGATGAAGACAAAAACGAGCAGGCCGATCCCGCCAACCGTACCGAGTGCTATCCCACCAAGACGTGCGCCAATAACAATGCACGCCAGCAGGATGATCAACTCGATCCAAATCATAAAATTTTAGCGTCTCTTTGGAGTGCGATGCCCTGGCACCGCATTGGTCTTGGTCTCGAAACGTTGTGGGCAAAGTGGTGCCAGGGCACCGCACTCCAAAGAGGCGCCCTTCAGTAGGTGGTAAACAGGTTTTGAATATCAGACTTCGAGCGCTGCTTCAAAAGCGCCAACGATAAAAGCAGTCGCGCCTTCTGTGGATTCAGTTCGTCGGAGGCGATGAAACCAAGTTCGTCGTCGTTGACTTCGACGTTTCTGCCAACTGATCCCGTCGCAACGCGAGTGCTTCTGACGACGATCACGCCTTTCTTCGCGGCATTCGCAGCAGCATCGAGTGAAGCCTTATTCATGTTTCCGTTACCGACGCCGGCGATAACTATCCCTTTCGCGCCATTCGCAACCGAAGCGTCAATCAAGTCGGCGGGCATATCGGCGCAGGCGAAAATGATATCGACACGCGGAAGCTTGTTGACGCCGTTTATATCGAACTCGCTGCCGCTGGTGTGTTTCCATTGCGGTGTGTTGTAGAAGTCGTTCTTGCCATAGGTGGCTACGCCGACGACGCCGCGCAACGGCGACATGAACGTTTGAATCGCGGTGGTGCTTGTTTTTGTCAGTGAGTGAGCGGCATGAATCCAATCGTTCATCACGACGAGCACGCCGCGGCCTTTTGCGTTTGGATCAACGGCAACGCCGACTGCGTTATATAAGTTCAATGGACCATCAGCGCTGACGGCGGTCGAGGGTCTCATCGAACCGACCATGACCACCGGCTTATCACCCTTCACGACCAGGTTCAAAAAGAACGCCGTTTCTTCCATCGTGTCGGTGCCGTGAGTTACGACAAAGCCGTCAACGTCGCTACTTTTCATGAGCTCGTTGATACGCTTGGCGAGCTTGAGCATGATTTCAAACGACATGTCCTGTGAGCCGACATTCGAAACCTGCTCACCCTTAATGGTGGCCATGTCTTTAATTCCCGGAACCGCGGCTATCATGGCGTCAATGGTTACGGCGCCTGATGTATAAGCCGCTTGTGTGCCGGACGCGGCAGCACCCGCGATCGTTCCACCGGTGGCGAGTATCACAATGTTTTTCTTTTGCGCGACAGCGTATTGGCACGTTACGACAGTTATAAGTATTGCCAATGCCAGAGGGGTTTTGTTATGTCGGATCATTGTTAATCTCCAATCAATATGCTGTAAGACCCACGGCATGAAATTGGCCGCAGACGCGCTCCACCAGCTCACGCGAGGGGGGATGGACGTCGTTGAGGGTGTAGTTGAGCCCCAGCTTTTCCCATTTGTAGCGGCCCATTTGATGGAATGGCAGAACGTCTACTCGCTCAACATTTCCCAGATCCGCGGCGAACGCGGCCAGCTTGCCTATATCGTTTTCATCATCAGTCAAACCGGGCACCAGAACGTAACGCAACCAGATCGGCTTCCGGCGTTGGGCCAGGCGGCGCGCGAAGTCCAATGTTGGACCAATATCCTTGCCGACCAGATGTCGATGCCGTTCCGGGTCCCAGCATTTGATGTCCAGGAGCACGACGTCGATCTTTTCGAGCTCTTCATTTGATAAACGCTCTCCGAGGAATCCGTTAGTATCGAGCGCCGTGTGAATTCCCATTTCCTTAACCGCGGCAAAAAGTCTGACCGCAAACCTGTCCTGCATCAGTGGCTCACCGCCACTCAAGGTGAACCCACCATTCATGACTTTGAGCCCATGGCGATACTTATTCAGCGCCAGAACTGCTCGCTCGAGTGGAATCGCCATTCCGTTCATCATGTTCCACGTGTCAGGGTTGTGGCAGTACAGACATCGAAACTGGCATCCCGCGGTCCATGCCACTAAACGAACACCTGGACCATCGACAGCCGAACCGGTCGTGAAAGAATGCAGGAATCCAATGTCACCCGTTTCCAGCGCCTTCTTTACGACTGATTCAGAAACGTTCTTGCTCAGGTCCACCCGAAGCTCGAAAGGACTCGTGCTTTCAAGCGGAACCTCTTCGGCTGTCTTCTGTTCGATCATTACTACGCCCCATGGAACGTTCGATTGATTACATCCATCTGTTGCTCACGCGATAGCCGTACAAAATTCACCGCATATCCGGAAACGCGAATCGTAAGTTGCGGATACTTCTCCGGATGGTCCATCGCATCCAGCAGCATCTCGCGATTGAGTACGTTCACATTCATGTGATAGCCCGTCGTGCTGAAAAACGCGTCGAGTATGCCGCGCAGATTCGTGACTCGATCCTGGGCGATGCGACCAAGACCTTCCGGCACCAGTGACGTCGTAAGCGAGATCCCGTCGGCCGCATCGCGATAAGGGATCTTCGCGACTGACGCAGCAGACGCGTGAATGCCGTGCACGTCACGCCCGTGCATCGGGTTGGCGCCGGGAGCAAACGGTTCGCCGTGACGGCGGCCGTCCGGAGTGTTGCCGGTGTTCTTGCCGTATACGACGTTTGAAGTGATCGTTAGTACTGACTGTGTGTGGAGAGCACGACGGTAAGTCGGATACTTCCTTAGCTTGGTCATGAAAGTGCTCACGACCCAGGTAGCAAATTGATCGACGTGATTGTCGTTGTTTCCAAACTTCGGAAACTCACCCTCAGTCTCATAATCAGTGATCAGGCCAGTCTCATCCCGGACAGCTCGAACCTTTGCATGACGAATCGCCGAAAGACTGTCAGCCACTACGGACAAGCCGGCGACCCCAAACGCCATCGTTCGCACGGGCGCATAGTCGTGCAGCGCCATTTCAAGGCGCTCGTAGGCATACTTGTCGTGCATGTAGTGAATGATGTTCATGGCGTTGACATACACGCCGGCCAGCCACTCCATCATCTTTTCAAAGCGTGCGAGAACGTCGTCGATCTCGAGGTACTCGCCCTGGATCGGGAGGGTTGCTGGTCCAATCTGCTTGCCGGTGATCTCATCCCTGCCGGCATTGATTGCATACAACAGGCACTTGGCAAGATTCGCGCGCGCGCCAAAGAACTGCATCTGCTTGCCGACGAGCATCGGCGACACACAACACGCTATCGCGCCATCATCGCCCCAGGCGCTCCGCATGATCTCGTCGCTTTCGAATTGAATTGAGCTGGTGTCGACAGCCACCCTGGAAGCAAAACGGCGAAACCCATCCGGCAGTCGTGGTGAATACCAGATCGTGAGATTGGGCTCCGGCGCCGGCCCAATATTGTAGAGTGTTTGTAAAAACCGAAAACTGGTTTTAGTCACGAGTGGACGGCCATCGTCGCCCATGCCGCCAATCGATTCAGTCACCCAGGTAGGATCGCCGGCGAAGAGCTCGTCGTATTCCGGCGTGCGCAGGAAACGAACGATGCGCAGTTTGATCACGAAGTCGTCAACGATCTCCTGCGCCTGTTGCTCCGTTATCTTTCCTGATTTCAAGTCGCGGTCGAAGTAGATATCGAGGAAGGTTGACGTCCGGCCCAGCGACATGGCTGCGCCGTTTTGCTCTTTCACCGCGGCGAGGTATCCGAAATAGAGCCACTGCACAGCTTCGCGAGCGGTTTGAGCGGGCTTGGAAATATCGAAGCCGTAGTTTGCCGCCATCTCTTGCAGTTCTTTGAGCGCGCGGATCTGTTCGCTCAGTTCCTCGCGATCGCGAATGATCTCGTCAGTAGACATCAGCGCATCGAGGCTCATTCGTTCTTTTTGCTTGGTTTCGATTAGACGGGCGACGCCGTAAAGTGTCACGCGCCTGTAGTCGCCGATAATGCGGCCCCGTCCGTACGCGTCCGGCAGTCCGGTTAGCACGTGTGAGCTGCGACATTTTCTGACTTCCTCTGTGTAAGCGTCGAAGACAGCGTCGTTATGAGTCTTGCGGTATTTAGTAAACGTCTCGACTACGTGCGGATCCGGTTCGTGACCGTAAGTCTTCAGCGCGCTGAGCACCATGCGGAAGCCGCCGTTCGGCATGATCGCTCGCTTGAGTGGCGCGTCGGTTTGCAGGCCGACGATGATTTCGTTGTCGCGATCGATATAGCCTGGAGCGTGGGCCGTGATGGAGCTCGGAATTTGCGAGATATCGAGTACGCCCTTCTTACGCTCTTCGACGAAGAGAGTATTTAACTTGTCCCAGAGCTGCGTGGTGCGTTCTGTCGGCCCGGCGAGAAATGATTCGTCGCCTTCGTACGGCGCGTAGTTCTGTTGAATGAAGTCGCGAACATTGATTTCGCTTTGCCAAAAACCGGGGATGAAGCCGTCCCATTCCGGGTTTTTATGAGTGATTTCTTTAGGCGCAGTGCTGGCCATTGTTAATTCTCCCCTCGGTTTACTCATCTCGAGGCTATGTTTGTAGGGGTGGCCTCCGTGGCCACCCCAGTCTCCGACTTCGTACGCTGGGGGTGGCCATGGAGGGCCACCCCTACAAATGTTGCTCAGGCAGCTTTTGCTGCGAGTCCTAAAAGCGCGCCGGTGTGTCGAGCGATCATCAACTCTTCATTCGTTGGAATTACCCACACCGAAATCTTGCTGCTCGAAGTTGAAATCTTTGGGAGACGCTGCGTATTGGCTGCTTCGTCGACCTCGATACCCAACCACGCCGACGCCTCACAAATGCGCCGGCGGATCTCGGGCGAGTTCTCTCCGATTCCGGCAGTGAAGACGAGCGCATCGATGCCGCCGAGCGCAGCGGTCAAAGCGCCCATCTCTTTAGCAACTCGATAGACAAAGTAGTCCACCGCGAGACGAGCCGCGGGCTCGCTTCGTCCCAGCAGGTCGCGCATGTCGTTACTCATTCCGGAGATACCGAGCAGACCGGACTTCTTGTAGAGCAGTGTCTCCACTTCTTTCGCCGACAGCTTCAGACCCTGAAACAGGTGCAGCACGACGCCCGGATCGAGCGCGCCAGGTCGCGTGCCCATACACAAACCATCGAGAGCCGTAAACCCGAGCGTGCTATCGACACTCTTCCCTTCCTTCATTGCACACAAACTCGCTCCACTTCCCAGATGCGCGACAATCACTCGCCCGCGAGCGATCTCGGGAGCCACCTCGGGCAGAACGGAAGAGATGTATTCGTACGATAGTCCGTGAAAGCCATATCGCTGTATACCCTGTTGACGGAGCTCGAGCGGAAACGGAACAAGCTCCGCAACCGCCGGTTGTCCACGATGAAAGCTGGTATCGAAACAGGCGACTTGCGGTATTCCGGGTAATCGTTCGAAAACGGCTTCGATGGCCGCGAGATTGTAAGGTTGATGAAGCGGCGCGAGTGGAACCAGCTTGTAAAGTTCCCGCATCACTTC
>JAICQI010000060.1 GCA_025937955.1 Pyrinomonadaceae bacterium | reverse complement strand
GTCGATCACGAAATCAATCGGATGCTGTGCTGTTTCACGTCTCTTTTCTGCCACTAATGAATTAATGAGCGGCGCTAACTCAATTCGGTCAGTCGTCAGCTCGCGCCGCTCAAGCCGTGAATAGGCCAGCAGGTCGTCAATCAGCCGGGTCATTTCATCAGTTGAATCTTGAATGGTCTGTAGAAAGCTGCGACCTTCGTCGTCCAGTCTAGCGGTGTATTCCTGCAACAAGAGCCGGCTATAGCCATCTATGCCGCGGAGCGGCGCCTTGAGGTCGTGAGCAACAGAATAAGCGAAGCTCTCCAACTCTCGGCTCTTTGCGTTTAATTCGGCGGTGCGTATCTCAATGCGGGTTTCCAATTCAGCGTTGAGCTCGTCGAGCGCTTGCTTGGCACGGCGACGCCTGCGTCGTTCCACCAGGAGTACTGCAATAAAGGCGCTTTGCAGGATTACCAGCGCGATCAAGCCGGCTATTCGCCACTTGTATAGTTCCCAAAACGTAAACTCTTTAAAGCGCACCACGCTGGCAGGTGGGAGATTGTTCTCAAGGACACCCCATCGTCGTAACTCGCGCCAATCGAACATCGGTACCTTCTGCGATTGTTCAACTGGTATTTCTCGAACTGAGGTTCCGCTCAGTATCCGCTCAGCTAGCTCCGCGGTCTTAGCACCGTTCATCTCAGGACCCTGGAGATAACCTCCGACAATTCCGGAACCCAGAATCACAGTGCCGAATCCGTAAATCGGAGCGGACGATTTAGGCGCAATTCGACTCAGCACTTCATAGCTCTCCAGAAGCTTCCTCTGCTCATTGAATGCCTGCTGCCACACGTAGAGGATCACAGAATCGGGAGGCAAGCTGCTGGTTCTGCGGCTCAATTCGTTTAAAGGCAGATCCGTCAGGTATGTAATCTCGGCCTTGTCGAAGCCGGAGAGTTCCTGCTGTGCAGCCTTCTCAAGTCTACGATCCTGCTGCTGTGTGCCGCTTACGACGAAAACGCGCTTTGTTCCGGGATGTAATCGCAGTGCCAAATCCACTGTTTCGCGGTATGCATTCTTATAGTGAATGCCGGTCGCGCCAGCCGCAGCGGCAAGGGCGTCCGGCTTAGGTAGATCGTTCGCAACAAAGACAATGGGAGAATTTGAAAAAAGTTCATTCCGATACTCGAGCAGAAATCTCAATGGGGCATCGGCTGAAGCAACAACCACGTCTACAGTGCGATTAGCATATTTCGCCTGTAAGTGGTTGCGAAAAGTTACAGCGGTGTTTTCTTCCGGAAAGCGACTGAACTCGAAGTATTCGGGAAAGTACTCTACGTCTTGCCGGCGATCCAATTGCAACTGTGCCTTGAAGTTCTCCTCAAATCTGGCGTTGCCAGGAAACTCTTTATTATCCCAATAGAGTACGACTACCCGTTTGGGTGCAACCGTCTGCGCCCGAGCAACCGGGACCAGCAGCGTGAATGCGCACACGACAAGCATGGGCAAAAAAATCTTTCTCGCGCAAAGGCGCAAAGACGCAAAGCGCTGCCGCGTCTCTACGGCTTTCCTTTGCGCCTTTGCGCCTTTGCGCGAGAAAGATTTGTGCGGTTTTATCATTACAAACTGACCTTCACCGCAAACTGAATTTGCCGCGACGATCCGGACTCTCCAGTGGGAAATCGCGTGCTTGTAATTTGCCCAAAGGCCGGAGTTCCGACGACAGCACCGGGCGCGCCAAAGTTTGCATGATTAAAGAGATCAAAAACCTCGGCCCGAAACTGCACGCGAAGTGTTTCGCCCACCTTCGTGTTTTTGATGATCGCAAAATCTGTGTTACTGAAACCTGGTCCGATAACGACATTGCGGCCAAGGTTGCCGAAGCGCGGCACCGCTGTGAACACAGAAGTATCGAACCACCTCTCGACCCTGCCTATCCTCGCGATCGGTCCGGTCACGTCGGGCCTGAGCGTGTTGCCGATCCCATTCACAGTAGTGTTATTCGTTACGATGTTAATCGGACTGCCGGTTTGCAACTGGACGATCGTAGCCAACTGCCAACCATCGAGCAGCAGATTGCCGCGGAACGGCAGGTCGTAGATCCCGTTGAAGACGAATCGATGGCGCGCGTCGAAATCTGAAAGTCCCCGGTCGCCATTAAGGTTGTAACTGTCTTGCCCCACGACCCCGCCGGTGCTGAAAGAGTTGTAATCCAGTGATTTTGACCAGGTATAAAACGCTTGAAATTGCAGGCCGCGCGCAAGCCGCTGTTGTCCCTTTATCCAAAGAGCGTTGTAACTCGAATTCCCTCCGCTCTCGACCTGTGTGATGTTGCCAAGATTCGTGCCTGGAAGTATCGGGCTTGACTGCGAGAGTGTGGGAAATGGACGTACGCCGTTAATCGGTTGGTTGAGATTGCGCCGCAAAATCAAATTCGTGCCCTTCGAACCGATATAACCCACAGATAAAATAAACTTCCGAAGCAATTCGCGCTGTACGTTGAAATTCCATGACTGGAGATAAGCGTTGCTAAAGTCACCTGTGATTGACTGCGGCGCAAGTCCTGCAGGTCTGGCTAAGTTGATCGCGTTGTCGAGTCTGATTGTCCCACTAAATGTCAACGGAATTCCCAGCGGTGGATTGGTCGTCGTTCCGATTACTATGCTTGTCATCGGTTGATCGGTCTGCAACGCATATGCTGCCCGCACCGAAGTCTTACCATCACCGAATGGATCCCAGGCGAAACCAACACGCGGCTGCACATTATTATTGTTTTGTTGGTAGACCTTATCGATCTGGTTACCAACCCGAATGAGCGAAGCAGTCGCTGGATCAAAAACAATAAACCGGTCGTAGCGTTCGCTGGGTGTCATGTTCCACTCGTAACGCAGACCCAGCTCGAGCATGAGGTTCGATCGCAGCCGGTAGTTGTCTTGCACAAAAAAGCCGAGCGCGCCTTCGGCTATGCTGCTCGACTGGCTGCCAAGTGTGACGCTGAACGAGTTTGCCGTGCCGGCGAGGAAAGCGGCGACGGTGGGAAAGTTAAAACTGCCTGTGCCCTGCCTGAAATTGTTATTGAGAAACTGACGATATTCCCCGCCTCCCTTTAACGAATGTTTGCCACGCAGGTAGCTGAAGGAGTCGGCGACGATATAGGTGGTATCGGCACGTCCTGACGGATTGATGGATGGTCCACCAAAGTTTAGGCTGCCCGCTACGGTAATCTGTGGCAAACCGATCGGGTCGGTGATGCCGTGGTTGATACCAAAGTCAGTCGGATTTAACTGTGCGTTTGGAGTAGTTGCCGAGCTGAAGCGATTGAAGCCAAAACGGAGCTCATTAACCAGCATTGGGCTGAAGATATGTGTCTCGTTTAGCGTGAAGACCTGCCGTAGTTGAAGCGTCGTGTTGCCAAAACCGGGAATGGTATTGCCGTTGCGATTGGGTTCTACCAGCTCAGTGCGATACGCCGAATAAAAGGCGTGCAACCGGTCGTCCTTCCCGAGGTTATAGCTGATGTCAACGCCCCATTGATCGTTGTTGACTGAGGCATTTGCCGAACCGACGAAGCGCGATGTACCGGATGAATCAACAAAATTTGCGCGCGGGATCAAGGGAAGCAGTTTGGTTATTACAGGATCACTTGCCGAAGCTCGTTGCGAATCACTCAGCACGAGGCTGTTGAGATCTACCCCTTGCCGCTGCCGCAAACCCTCATAGGAAAAGAAAAAGAACACCTTTTCCTTGACGATTGGACCACCCAGTTGTCCCCCAAACTGGTTGCGTTTGAATGGTGGTGGCTCAGCCGAAGTGAAGGTAAAGAAGTTGCGAGCATCGAGTACATCGTTGCGAAAGAACTCAAACAACTCACCGTGAAATTCATTGCTTCCGGATCTGGTTGCTATATTGACAACTGCACCTGAACTTTGGCCATGTTCGGCACTGAAGGTGGAGTTATCGACTTTAAACTCCTGCACCGCTCCGATCGAGGGCTGAAAGGTGATGGCACTATTAGTGAGATTGTTGAGCGTGATCCCATTAATAACGTAGTTAGTTGTTTCCTCTCTGTTGCCCGCGGTTGTGATCGAGAATGATCCCAACCCCCTTATCGGCGCCGATGAGAAAGCGCCCTGAGGCGACGTTACCGAACCGGGGACCAATAATCCGAGATCGAGGAAGTAGCGGCCATTCAGCGGCAGCTCCTGGACCATGCGTTGGTCTACAACGTGGCCCACTGAGGTGGTCGAACGTTCGATCGCGTCGTTAGTAGACGTGACTATTACCTGTTCGGAAACATCTCCAACCTCGAGTTGAAGGTCTTGAGTTATTCTTCGTCCAACCTCAATCCGGAGTCCTTCCAATACCTGTGTCTTGAACCCGTCAGCACTGGCGCCAATGGAATAGTCACCTACAGGCAACGCCGCGAATTGATATCTGCCGTCAGGGTCGGATGTTGCCGCACGGTCGATACCAATTTCAGGGCATTTAACTGTGATCTTCACCCCGGGAAGAACAGCGCCATGCTGATCGATCACTTGTCCATCGATGGAAGCTGTTGATTGAGCGAGGGTTGGGAGCGCGAATACGAAGAGCAGAATTATAGGTAGAGCAATTCCTGCGACGGGGATTTGGGGCAAAATCCAGCGCATAGAGGAGAACAACTTGTCCGCTTAAAAGAAACCTACGGTCAGTCTGCGCGCTTGCCGTTGTGTTTTACTGGTAGTTCCAGGACTGCGATCACGAACGCGGCGGGGGGGAACTGCGTGGCGTAATGGCGCGAGGAACGAAACAATGACAACAATGACAACGGAACAATTATAGAGGCAATGTCATTAAGCTGACATCAGGAAAATTACTGTGAACAAACCGTAAAAACACTGAATCGGACCAGACTATTTTGTCACTGCGAGCAGGTCGTTCTCTGCCGCTTCCTCTCGGAGGGCAGTGATCGTAGTTTTTCGCTTCAACACAACGGCGGTGAGATCGTCTTTCTGTTCAGTGCCTTTCGAGAAAAGCTTAACAGCGGCATAAAGCTGCCGGATCACCTCTTCGGCGGAAGAATCGCGTGCCTGGCGAATCGTTTCCTTCAGCCTCTCAATTCCAAACTCCTCGTCCTCAGGGTTCTGCCACTCGTAAAAGCCGTCGGTCACGAGGACGATCATGTCTCCCGCCTTCAACGCTTTCAGGCGCGAGTCTTCGTAAGGCATGCCGTCAATCATTCCGAGCGGGATTCCCTGAGCTTCGAAGTTCTCCCATTTATTTATGGAGCGGCGATACCAGAGAATTGGTCCATGACCGGCGGAAAGCACTTTGATTTCAGAATTGGCTGGATTGAGAAAGATGACTGCAAAAGTGACAAAACGATCGTCAGCCAGATCGTTTGCCAGCAGACTATTGAGACGTTCGAGAACGCGATCGTGTCCGTTTGAGAGGAAACTCGCGCGCGCATAAGCACGACATAGCGAGCTCACCAGCGCCGGACCGATGCCGTGACCTGTGGCGTCGGCAACACTGATGGCGAGTTGACCGTCAGGTAAGAGTTGCCAGTCGAAGTAGTCGCCGCCGGTTTGATTGGCGGGCTGGTTCCAGCCAGCGATGTCGAAGTGCTCGAGTTGAGGTGAACTGGTGGGCAGCAGATCCTGCTGAATCGAGCGCGCGATATCGAGATCGTGATTGATCTGTTGCAGCTCGCTTTGGAGTTTGGCTTCGCGCAATGCGGCCTGTACGTAACCACGAACCTGGCGCGCGACCGCGGCCGCGATGATGCCGGCAACAAAAATCAATGCGGCATAGACCACATAGACCACGAAGGGAAACCGCTCGGCTGCCGGCGTTGAGCCGCCAAATTTAAGCTCAACGTAAAAAGTAACGAAGAGATAACCAAGCGCTGAGAGTATGCCGGTGATGAGCGTAAGACTCGGACGCAGCCGCAGTGTCGAAAGCGTGATGAATAAAAAATAGATGACGATCGCGGGCGCGACTAACACCTGATAGGGCGTCATCCACTGGGCCAGCAACAGGACGAAGAGCGCGAGGGTGGGTAGTTGACTCTCGATGAAGACGTTGAATACCCACAGCTCGGGCACCACCGTCACGTCGTCACGAAGCGCGGATTTGATGTGGTGCAACATCACGCTTTCGTGAGAGATGACGAAAGCGAGAATGATGGCTTGACCGATCAGCAGTAAGTAGTTCTGCTCTACAACTCCGCGAATCACGACCCAGATCGTGAGGACACCCAGCACGCAGAGCAACGCAATGACGCGGTACGCCTCACTCTTGAGTGAAGCTCTCTCAAAGGCTCTCGATTGCATAAAATTATTAGCCACAAAAAGGCACAAAAAGCACAAATTGCTATTGAGTTGAAGATCTTAACTTCATTATTTCATTCTGTGCTCTTTGTGCCTTTTTGTGGCTAATCTTCTTTGTGGCGATTATTGCCAGCCGCCGCCGAGTGCTTTGTAGAGTTGCACGACTGAGAGCAGCTCATCGCGGCGCGCAAGGGCCAAACTTCGTTCCGCCTCAAATAGTTCGCGGTCGGCGTCGAGCGCCTCGAGCAGTGTCGCTACGCCGCCGGTGTAACGTAAGTAGGAGAGGCGAGAACGATCGCGCAGGGTCTCTACCAGAAGCGCACGTTGGGCGCGGACCTCTTGAACTTTTTGATACGCAATCAACGAATCGGATACATCACGAAACGCGGCCTGGATCGTCTTTTGATAATCGATGAGCAGGAAGTCGCGTTGCGCCTGCGTGAAGCGCACGTTCGACTTGATGCGCCCGGCTGTAAAGATCGGTTGTGTGACTTGTCCCGCGAGACTCCACACGTTTCTGCTGCCACTAAAGAGACTCGTAAGCTGCCCACTCTCGTAACCGAGAAAAGAGGTGAGCGAGATACGCGGAAAATATTCTTTCTTCGCCACTTCAATCCGTGCATTGGCGGCAATCAAACTGTTCTCAGCCGCTCGTATGTCAGGCCGGCGTTCGAGCAGGTCCGACGGTAATCCGGCCGGCACCGCAGGTGGCATCTGTTGTTCCGTCAAACTGGCTCCTCGCTCGATCGCAGACGGGTTCCTGCCGGTGAGATAACTGAGAAAGTTTTCCGTTTGTTGTATCGACTGTTCGAGCGCGGGAATCACTTCCGTTGCGTTGTAAACCAATTCTTCCGCCTGCCGCACGTCGAGCATAGTTGCCACGCCACGTTGTTGCCTGAGCTGGATGAGACGCAGTGACTCCTGGCGCGAGGCGAGTGTGCGTCGCGAGATTTCGAGCTCGTAATCAAATTCACGCAAACTGAAATACGCCGTCGCTACGTCGCTGACGAGGCTAGTTGTGACGAACCGGCGCGCTTCTTCAGTGGCTAACAGATCGGCCCTTGCGGCGGCCGTTTGTTTGCGCAATCGTCCCCAAATGTCGAGCTCAAAAGTGAGCAAATTCAGTAACACACTGCCAAACGAGCGATCGCGTTTGACGGGTTCAGGTATATCAAAAGCACTGCTGCGCGACTGACGCTGATTGATGACGTCACCGCTCGCAATGATCTGGGGAAACTGTTCCGAGCGAGTGATGCCCAGACTGGCGCGAGCGGCATCGATGTTGGCGACTGCCTGGCGCAAGTCGTAGTTGTTTGTGAGAGCGTCGTTAATTAACTGCTGCAGCTTTTCGTCTTTGAAAAGTTCAAACCATTTCAAATCGGCGAGTGTTTGCCGATCGCGTTGTGTGGCAGTGTCTCCGCGATAGATCGGTGGAGTCTGCACCTGTGGTTGCCGCCCACTTTGCGCGGCCACCTGGATCCACGTCAGACACACACATAAAACTGCTATGAGTAATCGCTTCATCAGTGTTCACCTCCGGCATCGGCGGTAGCCGGCACCGCTGCAGCAGGAGCCACTGCCTTTTGTTTACCGCGGCGACCCAGTCCCTCAACGAAAGTGAAATTCCCCGGAATGATGAACACGCCCAAAGCAGTGGCGATGAGCATCCCGAAAAACACACCAACACCCATAACGTTCTGTGCTCCCGCGCCCGCGCCACTTGCTTTCATCAGCGGTACGACACCCAGAATAAAAGCGAACGCGGTCATCAGAATCGGGCGAAAGCGTAGGCGTGCCGAAGTGAGTGCTGCATCTTCCAGCGATAAGCCCTCTTCGTTTTTGGCCTTGGCAAACTCAACGATCAGGATCGCGTTCTTAGCCGCGAGGCCGATCAGCATGACCAGTCCGATCTGCACGTAGACGTTATTGTCGTAACCAAACAACCAGACTCCGAATAAAGCGCCCAATGCAACCAGCGGCGATCCGAGCAGCACGGCCCATGGCAGGCGCCAGCTCTCATACATCGCAGCGAGCAGCAGGAACACGCAGACGATTGCCATGATGAACGTCGGCGCGGGAGGTGGCGCGATCTTCTCCTGATACGAGAGAGACGAGTAAGCGAAACTCATCTCCTTTGGCATTGTTTGCGCAAAGACGTCCTCGAGTGCCGCGAGCGCCTGGCCGGAGGTATAACCGCGCGCCGGAGCACCAGTGAGCTCCACCGATCGCAACAGGTTGAAACGAGTTGTGATTTCAGTGCCGGCGATGTCTTCGATGTTCACCAACGTCGAAAGCGGGACCATCGAATTCGTGGTCTTCGAGCGGGCATAGATTCTCCCGATGTCGCTCGATTTCAACCTGTCGGTCGATTCGGCCTGGACATACACGCGATACAAACGGCCGAAACGATTGAAATCGTTCACAAACGCGCCTCCCATCGCGGTGGACATCGTCTGAAACACTTCGTTGACCGGAACGCCCAGCGTGCGTGCTTTCTCGCGATCGAGATTTACTTTGACTTGTGGATAGTTGGGATCGAAAGAAGTGAAGATATTTCCGAGCTCGGGCCGTCGCCGGGCGGCGGCCAGGAACGACCTCGTCTGTTCGCCCAGTTGCTCGACGCTCATTGTGCCGGTTCGATCCTGAATCAGGAAGTTGAAACCCGATGCGGCGCCGAATCCGGCGAGCGTCGGAATATTGAAAGGAAAGATCACGCCTTCCGGAATCGTCGCGAACTCTCGCTGGAGCTTCGCCATGATCCCTTTGACGTGCAGCGCCTCGCCGTGACGTTCTTCCCATGGTTTCAAGCGGGCGAAGATCGAACCGTAGTTTGGCTGGTAAGTGTTTGTGACGACGCCATAGCCGCCAACCGTTTGATAGGATTCGATTCCCTCAGTCTTTGCCAGAATCGCCTCGACATCTTTCAGCACTTCACTGGTGCGCGCCAGCGAGGCGCCCGGCGGTAGTTGTACGTTGACACCAAAGATCCCCTGGTCTTCGTCGGGAATAAAACCGGATGGGATCGCTCTCGCAAATACGATTGCGCCAAGCACGACCACGCCGACGATACCGATCGTTACGATTCCGCGCCGAACCAGCATCCGCGAAACGCTAACGTAACCGTTCGTCGTTACGTCGAACACCTTATTGAAGCCACGGAAAAACGCGCCGAGTGGTCCACGCATCGGCTTGGGCGGTTTCAACAGCAGCGCACACAAAGCCGGTGTCAGTGACAGCGCGTTGAACGCTGACAGCAGCACCGAGATTGCGATCGTCAAAGCAAACTGCTTGTACATGCTGCCGACCAGACCACCGAGCAGCGCCACAGGGATAAACACTGCCGACAGGATCAGCGCAATTCCGATAACCGGTCCCGACACCTCGGCCATGGCCTTGATAGTCGCCTCCTTTGGAGACAGACCATGCTCGAGGTGATGGATTACTGCCTCGACCACCACAATCGCGTCATCAACCACGATGCCGATCGCGAGCACCAGGCCAAACATCGAAAGCGTATTTACCGAGAAACCGAGCACCGGGAAAAAGATGAACGTGCCGACGAGAGAAATCGGAATCGTGATCAACGGAATAATCGTGGCCCTGATGTTTTGCAAAAAGACGAAGACGACGATGGTGACGAGTATCAGCGCCTCGATGAAGGTTTTCATTATTTCGTGGATCGAGGCTTCAACCGCTGGAGTCGTGTCGTAGACGATCTTGTAATCCATGTCAGGTGGAAAGATCGACTTGGCGTGCTCCATCGTCTCGTAGATCGTTTCTGCGGCTTTGAGCTGGTTCGCGCCCGGCAGAAGGTAAACAGCCATGGCGCCGCCGGGTTTGCCGTTGAGACGACCGAACGAGTTGTAATCCTGAGAACCGAGCTCAGCTCGTCCAATATCTTTGATCCGGACCACTGCACCGGTGCCGGTTTGACGAACGATGATGTTTTCAAATTCTTCGGGTGTAACGAGTCTTCCGGGGGTGCTGAGAGTCTCGGTGAACTCCTGGTCCGCAGGTGTTGGCGCCCCGCCGACCTTGCCCGCCGGGGCCTGGAGATTTTGTTCTTTGATAGCCGAGATGACGTCGGATGGAGTCAGCCCTAACTTCGCGAGTCGATCCGGTTTGATCCAGACGCGCATTCCGTAGTCGGTGCCGCCAAAGAGATCGACCTGTGCAATACCCGGAATTCGGAGAATCTGGTCGCGCAGGTTTATGCCGGCGTAATTGATCAGAAAATTGGCGTCGTAAGCATCCTTCGGTGAGTAGAGTGAGATCACCATCAGAATGCTTGGGCTTTGTTTTTTAACTGTCACACCCTGTTGATTGACTTCAGCTGGAAGTCGAGCGGCGGCGGTTGAGACGCGGTTTTGGGTGAGAACATTCGCGGTATCCTGATCTGTGCCGACTTCGAAATTGACGTCCAGCAGCATGCGACCGTCACTGGTGTTTGACGACTTCATGTAAATCATGCGGTCAACACCATTAACTTCCTGCTCGATCGGAGTCGCTACGGATTGTTCGACCGCTTCGGCTGAAGCGCCGGGATAAGTCGCAGTCGCGCGGATATTAGGAGGAGCCAAAAAGGGATATTGCTCGATCGACAGCCCGCGGATCACGATAAAGCCGATCATGAGCGTCAGGATCGAGATGACAATCGCAACAATCGGCCGCCGGATGAAAAAGTTAGACATGAAACCGTCAGCCTCCCTATTGTTGTATGTTCGCGCTCGTTTGCTCTTTGCCGGTTGTGGGGTTGACCTGGCCTCCGGGTCTTACTTTTTGCATGCCTTCGACGATCACGCGCTCGCCCCCGCTGAGACCCTCAAGCACCACCACTTCCTTGTCAGCTTTGTCTCCGACCCTGATCGTGCGTAATGACACTTTGTTTTCAGCGTCAACTACCATGACTGTCTTCGCGCCCTGGAGCTCCTGAATTGCTCGCTGGGGAACGAGGATCGCGTTTTCTCGTTGAGCGACGGCGACACGGAGACGTGCAAACTGGCCTGGTCGCAGATAGCTGCCGGGATTCGGAAATGCCGCCTGAGCCTTCATCGTTCCGGTTTGCGGATCGACGCTGCGATCCAGCACCCGGAAGGCCCCGTGATACGGATGTAAGCTTTCGTCTGAAAGCAATAGATCGAAGCTCAAGGCGCCGGCTTTTTTCCCTGCTGTTTCGGGATCCGTTAGCTTGAGATATTCGATTTCACTGACGCTGAAATCCACCAGTAGTGGATCGGATGCTGAGACTGTCGCGAGCAGCGTAGCGTCGCCACGGCCAACCAGGTTTCCCTCGTCGACTTGAAGAAAACCGATGATGCCGGAGATGGGAGCGTAAATGTCGCAATAGCTCAGCTCCAGTTCAGCTTGAGTCACGCGCGCGTTGCTGGCAGACACTTCCGCTCTCGCGCGTTCTATCGTGTACTTCACAGCCGCTTCAAGATTAGTCACGTTGGCCTGGCGTGCCTCAACTGTCGCTCGCGCGGACTTCTGGGTGGCTATGGCGGCGTCAAGGTCTTGTTCGGTGACGGCCTTTTCCTTTGCCAACGGAGCAAGTCGCGCGACGTCTTGATCTGCCCTGGTCAACGTTGCCTGGGCATTTGCGAGTTGCGCCTGTGCCTCGAGCACGTCTGTTCGTTGTTGTGCCTGGGCCAGATCGGAAACGGCTTTGGCAGCCAATGCCTTTGCAGACTGCACCGCCGCCTGGAAAGTACGCTTATCAATGGTGAAAAGCAGTTGTCCTTTCCTAACCGCCGAGCCTTCCCTGAAGTAGACCTTCTGTAAGATCCCTTCAACGCGAGCACGCAGTTCGACAGTTTCCTCAGCCCTTGTTTGGCCGACGAACTCGCTGTAGATGGGCACGGTCTTTTGAGTCACTTCAGCGACGACGACTGTAGTTGGAGGAGGTGCAGCTTCATGCTCCGCTCCACTTTTGCTGGCGCATGCGGCATTGATGGCCAGCATAGCGACGACAGAGAAACGAACTACAAGGGAAAGATTGCATGAGTGCAGGATGTTCATTGGAAACTCCTAGCGCATTCTTCGACGTTGAGCGGCATTGTAGATTCGCGAGGGAAACACCCAACACTGGCAAAATTGACAGTACTGTGACTTAAGGAAAGTTCTCTTAATGGAAGAGTTTATGTTGAGAGAGCTCCTGATAGCCTTTGTGATCGTGGCGATTTGCGTGGTCATTCATGCGGGAGGCATTGCAGTCTTCGCGCAGTTTTTGAGTTCAAAATTTCCACCTGAAAGTCTCGTCACGCTGAACCGCCAGGTCATCGTGCTGATCCTTGTTTTCACGATGGTAATAACCCTTCATCTTATCGAGACGGGCATTTGGGCCATGTTTTACTTCTGGAACGAACATTTTGAGGACTTTGAAACCGCGCTCTACTTTTCTTTGGGGACCTATTCGACGATAGGCTACGGCGATGTGGTGCTGCCGCAACGTTGGCGCCTGCTCGGCGGGATCGAGGGAATCTCGGGAGTGTTGCTATGCGGCTTGTCCGGGGCCTTCATCTTCGCCGTCGTCAATGTCCTCTATCAAGCACGCCTGCAACAAAGGCCTGTTAAAACTTACAGTTCTTCTACACCGCAAACTCGCTGAAAATGACTGCGAATTCCGAGAGATCGCTGGAGGCCCAATGCGAGTAATTAAAAAGACTGTCGCGCTTTGCCTGTTGTTGTCGTTGCTCACGATAGGCGTGCAGGCGCTACAAAAGGAACCTAAATCGATCGTGGCGCATGCGAATGGGAACGGCGTTCTCAAAATCGGTGACGAAGAATTCAAGGTCACTTCGGTGGTCATAAAACTCTTCGAAGGTGGCAGAGCAGAGATCAACCTGATTTCGGAAATAACGGTTTTTGTAAGCGGAACGTGGGCGCGCGCTGAGAATAACGGGAAAGTGATCAATCTAAAGATCACGGGTGGCGCTACTGGCGGCGGAGTAGAGGCAAATGGTGAGCTGCACCTGCGTGGTGAGAAGGCAATCGAGCGCGTTTCGCTGAACGGCGCAAGTAAGACTACCCACAGGGTTCTGTCATTGAATTTCCAGGCGGCGGAATAACGGGCGAGGCGGGGGCAATTGTAGGGGCGGCACTCCGTGGCCGCCCGTCGATCGATTTATTCCGAAACGGGCGGCCACGGAGGGCCGCCCCTACAGTTGCACCGTTGGCGCC
>JAICQI010000107.1 GCA_025937955.1 Pyrinomonadaceae bacterium | reverse complement strand
GCGGTTGCCAGCCCACCACCGGACCCGGGGCCCGAAACCCCGAAGGCCGCGACCGAACCGTCGCCGTCGCCAGGGGCTGACGACGAAGAGGAGTTCAGCGAAGCAGATCTTGCGGACGCCCGCGATCCCACGAGCTTCGTGAGCTTTTTGATGTCCATCGCTACCAACGCCGCTTCGGCGCTCGGGATGATGGAGCATCCGGTGACGCATCAGCGCGAGGTCGATGTCAAATTGGGCAAGCACTGGATCGATATTCTCGGTATGCTGCAAAAGAAGACCACGGGAAACCTGACGCCACAGGAGAAACGAATGCTCGAGGGATTGCTTGCCGATCTAAGGATGCAATACGTTTCGCTGGTCAACTCACCGCAGCAACCCGGACGGTTTACGGGCAGTGATATCACCGGGGGGAGATGAAGCTCACCTTTCTAGGTACAGGAACCTCCACCGGAGTCCCGTCAATCGGCTGTGAATGTGAGACCTGCACGTCAGACGATCCTCGCGACAAGCGCCTGAGAGTTTCAATCATCATTGAACATGCGGGCCGCACCGTCCTGGTGGATACGTCTGCCGATTTTCGACAGCAGGCGTTGCGCTTCGGATTGAAAAGTCTCGACGTAGTTCTCATCACTCATTGTCACGCCGATCACGTTTTCGGTCTCGACGACATCCGGCCGCTGAACTTTCGTTTTGGAGCGCTGAGTGTCTACGCGAATGAACGTGCCTGGGTGGATATCAAACGTATCTTCAAGTACATCTTCGAGCCTTCTCACTTCGGCGGCGGCCTGCCGGAAGTGATTCCGAATATCGTTACGCCCGGAGCGAGTTTCTGTCTCGGGAATGAGTTGGAGATAACGCCGCTCGAAGTGATCCATGGTCGTTTGCCGGTGATGGCTTATCGTTTCAACGACTTTGCTTACTTGACGGATCTAAGTGAGATTCCGCGCGTCACAATGGATTCGCTGAGAGATTTGGACGTGCTGGTGCTTGACTGCTTGCGCTTCAGGGAACACCCAACGCACTTGTGGGTCGATAAAGCGCTCGAGTACGTCGAGCAGTTGAAGCCGCAACGAACTTTCTTTACTCATATCGCTCACGACATCAAGCACGCGCGCGATTCAGCGAGACTACCGGCAGGCGTCGAGTTTGCTTACGACGGACTGGTGGTCGAAGCTCCCTAAAACATGCGTCTTTTTCACGGAACTGACAACGCAGGGATTCAACGGCCGACAGTGCTCACGCTCGGCGTGTTTGATGGACTGCACCTTGGACATCAATTGATCATGCGCACTGTCGTTGACCAGGCGCGGGCTGTGGGTGCGGTGCCGACTGTGATCACGTTCGATCCTCATCCGCGTGCCGTGTTGCACCCGGAATCCGCACCACCGTTGCTGCAGACTTTCGATCAGAAGATCGAAGGCTTTGGCGTGCTTGGAATCGAGCAAACGATCGTGGTGCGATTCACGAAGGAGTTTTCGTCTATTCGTGCCGAGGAATTTCTCAAGGACGTAGTTGTAGATCGTCTGCACGCGAAGGAAGTTTATCTCGGCAAGGGTTTCGCTTTCGGCCACAACCGCGAAGGCAACATCGAGCTTTTGAAACGCATGGGCAGCGAGCTCGGCTTCGTTGCGGGTGAAGTGCCGGAGGTTAAACTGCGCGGTTGCCGCGTGAGCTCGAGTAAGATCCGGCAATTGCTTGCCAGTGGCAACGTCAACCTCGCGCGACGCATGTTGGGTCGTCCTTACGGCGTCGAAGGACGTGTTGAGCGAGGCTCGGAAAGGGGCCACAAGCTCGGTTTTCCCACGGCCAACCTCCACCCACACAACCGCGTCATACCCAGGAACGGTGTGTATGTGACCGGGACGTTGATTGAAGGACAATGGCGTCGGAGTGTTACAAATATAGGCGTGCGACCGACGTTCGCGGATGGCACGGAACCTTCAGTTGAGACCTTCGTAATGAACTGGGACGGCGATCTTTACGGCGATGTGGTGCGCGTGCGTTTTCTGTATCGTCTTCGCGACGAGCGGAAGTTCAGCTCGATCGAGCAGTTGAAAACCCAGATTGCGAGAGACGTGCAGCGAGCGAACAGTTACTTCGACCGAGCCGGCACTAAGCACATGCTGTCAGTGATATAAAACGTTATTAAAATGACTTCGAATCTAGCACTAATTAAGAAACCGGAAACTAATGGAAATGGCCCGGTGGCCAGTGTGCCGTCACCATCGCCGAAACAGCCGGTCGAACCGTTAACGGAAGAGAACGTCAATGAGCTTCTCTCCGGGCGCGGATTGCGGGGCTGGTTGCGTGCGGCGCGAGTCGCGCGTGTGTTGGGACTCTTCTCGCTTTACCTGTTTCTCGATACCTACGACGTGCGCGCGGACTTCAACCGCCGCGCAGTTACGCGATTGCGAGATCTCGCGAGGAAAAAGGGACGCTCGGCGCAGTTCAAGGCCTGGTTCAACGCACAACTCTACGCCGCGTTGGATCGGTTCATTCGCGTCTTGCGTTACGCGATCTTTCGTGGCGCTGAAGGCTCGGAGCGAAAACAGGCGCGTCTCGAAAAGCAGGCGGTGTGGATGCGTGAGTCGCTGATCGATCTTGGCCCAACGTTCATCAAGATCGGTCAGGCCCTCGGCACGCGCGCCGATCTGTTGCCGCTGGCATACGTCAAAGAATTGGCTACGCTTCAGGACCAGGTGCCCGCATTCCCCACTGACGAAGCTTTTGCAATCGTTGAAGCGGAACTGGGTCGCAGTCTTCATGAAGCGTACGCGGAGATTGACTCCGAGCCGATCGCTGCTGCGTCACTCGGACAGGTCTATCGTGCACGCCTGGCGACTGGCGAAGAAGTCGCGGTCAAGGTGCAGCGTCCGAACCTCGAATCAACAATCTCGTTCGATGTCGCGATCCTGTTTCGCCTCGTGAAGCTGACGAATCGGTTCTTTCCGCGTGCGAATGAGAACGCCGATTGGGAAGGAATGCTGCGTGAGTTTCACTCGACGATCTTTGAGGAGATGGATTACGTCAAGGAAGGGCGTAATGCCGACAGGTTTCGCTACAACTTCCGCACCTGGCGCGCGATTCGTGTCCCGAAGATCTACTGGTCGCATACAAACACGCGTGTGCTCACGCTCGATTTTATTCGCGGCACGAAGGTGGTTGATCTTGAAGGTCTGCGCGCAAATCGCATTTCGCCCGTTAAGGTTAACCGGCTGCTGATTCGTACTTATCTCAAGCAGCTACTCGAGGATGGGTTCTTCCACGCCGATCCACATCCGGGAAATCTGCTCGTGATGGATAGCGGGCATCTTGCGTTTTTCGATTTCGGAATGGTGGGACGGATCAGTCCGAAGCTTCAGTCGCAGATGATCGATGCCTTCTTCCACGTGGTTGCGCGTGACGTGAAGGGGTTGGGCCAGGACATCATCAATCTGAACTTCCTCAAGCCAGGAGTTGATCCGGAGACAGTGCGTCCGGTGGTGGAGAGTCTCTTCACGCACTATCTCAATCTCAGGCTCGGAGAAGTGAACTTCAAGGAGTTGACTTACGATCTGGCGGAAGTGATTTACGAGTATCCTTTTCGCTTGCCGTCAAACTTTACTTACATCATGCGCGCGCTGATGACGCTCGAGGGTATCGGCGTGGTCACCGATCCTGGGTTCAGTTTCTTTGAGACAGCAAAACCGTTTGCGAGGGAGTTCATGCTCAGGCGCGAAGGCCGGATGTTTCGGAAGCTGATCTTCGACAAACTGACCGGCCGCGAGAACGGCGAGAGTCAAATTGCGTGGTCCAGGGTTTGGAAGCTGACCAAGATGGCCGCGCGAATGTATTTGGAGAAATAAGAATAGGTCCTATAAGCCATATAGGACCTATTCCATCTGTTGAATTTAAGACCCTTTCTTCGCTAGCTGGCCTCGCACCGCGCCGTCGGGGAATTCCGCGTTGTGAACATTCACATAGTAGCTCCCTGGATTCTTGATGATGTCCAGGACCTTATCTTTCTCGAGCGTGGCGCACTCTTTGGACGAGCCGTTAGCTGGGGCCTTCAATGTCAAGACTGGTGGGCCAGCCTTGTCTACTGCGCCTGAATGTATGTGAGCGGCGTTAGCTGTCGCGATCTTGTCGACCGTCAGCTCATAACAGACCTCACCCTTCCCCGGATTCAAGGTGATGGTTGCAGTACCGGTTCCGTCTGTGTCGCCGGGGCCAGGTACTTCCGCTGCTCCTGTCATAGTGATCGTGATCGGACGTCCACCTTGTTGCGGGTCCTGTGCAGCCAGAACAAAGCTGAGCCCAGCCATGAAAAGAATCAAAGCAATCAAACCTGCTGATTGTTTCATTTTTCCCTCCTTGTAGGGTGTTGAAACTGAGGGACTGTCAGTTACGAACTTACGAGACTATGACCAAGAAGCCGTTGAGAATCTGTATCTTTTGTGTTGCAGCCGGAAATAGAACAAGTCAGGAAGCCTGTAGGAAGGGAAAGTTCAAGATCTAGCCACAGATTGACGCGGATCAACGCGGATATGAAATTGATTTCAGATCTGCGTAATCCGCGTCAATCCGTGGCTAGATTTTACTTAGAACTCAAGGCGTTGAAGAATAATGGATATGTCGCAAGCGATTGGGCGCGGTATTGTGGGCGGAAGCCAAAGAGAATTATGCGCCCTTTGCCCATCTTCACCTCGACCAGAGCAGCCTTGCCTTTGATCAAATCACCGCCGAATAACCAGCCTGACAGCAGTGGATGCTTGTCGGCAGGATATGACGCGATGACGCGTACGTTCGGATCGTTAGTCACTTCAAAGACCGGCGAATCCTCCGCCCATGCAATCGTCTCTTTAGGCATTCCACTAGCGATCGGATGCGACGTATCGAGCTCGATGCGCAGGATCGATCCCGGCACGTAGAAGTCGGTTCGCGGTAGTCCGGCGACCACGTTGCGCAGCGGCAATTTGAACTGTTCGATCGCGAAGTTCGAAGCGCGATTCAAAAAGACGAGCGTGCCTCCAGTCTCGACAAAATCGCGCAAGTGCCTGACTCCCTCCGGCCCGAGACCGCCAGTGTATTCCGGTGGCATTGCATCAGCCCGGTAACCTTCAAGCAGCGTGCGAGCAGGTTGATCCGGAAACAGGATTGTGTAGTACTTCCAGGTGACACCCGGCGAAGGCTTAAAGATGGTAACGCCTGCGCGCAGTTCTTTGTCCGTGAGCACACCGTAACGAAGGTTCCTCGAATCCAGGATCCATCTGGTCCAGCCTTCATCATGGCTCGGCACCGATGATCGATAGATTGCCGACAAGTCAGTTTGTGGAGCAGGCAGCTCCGCAGTTTTAACGATCTCACCGGCTGTGCCCGCAGTGCGCGAAGGCCTGAAAGGCGCCTTGACCGGGTGAACTGTGACGCCCATCAGCAACGGCAACGTATGCGCCGTTACATCGTAAGGCGCGATTGGATGACCCGCGGCGTCCCTCAGGTTCGGATAACGCTGCACCTCCAGCAGTGTCTTTGCGAAAGCGGCATAAGGTTGGTCCATGCGGACTAATAGCGTGCCCTGCTTCGTTGGCTCAACTTCAACACCACCGCGACGGAGAATGTTGAGCAGCGCTTCAGTATTCGCCGAAGGTTCGATCAGGAAACCGTAAAGCTCGCCGGGCCGGCGCGGACGCACCGCTTCTTTACCAACCGCGTAGAACCGTCGCAACCACAGTTCGCGATTCTGCGCGGCGTGGTCCACCAATAGAAACGCTGCGGTCGTCATGTATTTGGTGATGTCACTCAAGTGCCACTCACCGCCACGCCACACCGGTCCAAACTTTGGTGACTCTTTCTGTGGATCGTATCCTTCACGCGATCGGAGTTGGTCGAACTTCAACGTTACCGGCGATGCGATTCTCGCAGACGCAGTTTCAGACAACATGCGCGCGCCGGCGTGATAGTGTGAATACGCGCGCGCGGGAGTCCACGCATCGTAAGTTGAGTTGGTCGTGATTCCCTGAAAGCCTTTGGCGCGCATCTCACTCGCCATCCAGCTTCCAAGCTCTGTGTAGGCTTGCACGATCGGTTTCGGCACGTTGGGCTCAACGGGCGGCATGTACGGCGGCAGAAACAGTCGCGATCCGAATGCGCCCTGCTGGTGTATGTCGTGGACGATCTGCGGATGCCAGACGTTATGAATCTTGTCGACAGTGAGTTGCGTCTCGACTTGTGTGAAGGCGTACCAGTCGCGGTTGTTATCGTGACCCGTGTACTTGTGATAGAGCTCGGGAGGATCGGTGCCTTCGAACGGCGTACCGAGAGTTTTCTCGTACCAGTTTTTGACGATATCAACGCCGTCGGGGTTGAGTGACGGAACCAGCAGGACGATCGTGTTGTCGAGAATCTTTTGGACGTCCGCGTCGGTCGACGAAGCGAGCCGGTGCGCGATCAGCGTGCTCGAGAGATATGAGCCGACTTCGGTGGAGTGAATTCCGCAAGTGATCAGGACAATCGTTTTGCCCTGGCGGATCAGTTCTGCCGCCTTGCGATCACGCGTAGCGAGTGGACCGAGTGTCCGTGGATCTGCTAGCTGATCCTGGATTTTCCTGAGCTCGTCCAGTCGCGCGAGGTTCGCGGGCGCGCTGATAGTCGCCATCACGAACGGCTGGTTCATTGACGTTTGTCCGAGCGTTTGAAAGATCACGCGGTCGCTCGCTCGATCCAACTGCTCGAAATAGTCGATCACCTGGCTCCACGACGCGAGTTTACGATCGTCGCCCGGCGTGAACCCGAGGACTTCCTCCGGCTTCGGGATCTTTGTTTGAGCCGTGGAGCTCGTGGGAACAAACGAGACGAGTACAAAAAGAAGCAGTGTAACGATTCGGGTTTGCATAGGTTTCGGCAGTTTACCGAAAAAACTGTAGGGGCGGCACTCCGTGGCCGCCCCAGTGTGAGAATGCGACGCTGGAGTGGCCACGGAGGGCCACCCCTACAAAGCCCACCGAAGGCAACCCCTGAGAGCATCGAGAGGTTCAAAACGACTGTATTCAGCGCCGTAAACACGCTTGCCGAGGGCAAGGCGCCCCGTGTAAAGTAGCGGCGTTTTCCCAGTCCCCTGCGCACTCCCCGTTTTTCAAAATTTGTTGGAGGTCAAACCGGATGTCTTCTGAAAGCGTCGGTGCAAATGAGTTTCCGGATACTGTCGGAGTCAAGGCTGCACAGCCTGCTGATAACCCTTTACTCGCCACGTTCCGGCCGTATATCCCGGCCAATACGCATGTTCGCGAGCTCACTGCACTTCCGCTAATCGTCGGCACCCTGCTGGGAATGGTCTTCGGCGCCTCGTCGTTGTGGCTAGTCCTCAAAGTGGGACTGACCGTAAGTGCGTCCATACCGGTCGCCGTGATCTCGATCAGCCTGTTTCGACTGCTTGGCAAGATCGGAGTCAGAGAAGCCACGATTCTCGAGAACAACATCGTGCAGACTTCCGGCTCCGCCGGGGAGTCCATTGCCTTCGGAGTCGGCGTGACGATGCCCGCGATCATGATTCTGGGTTTCGATCTGGAATTTACGCGCGTGATGCTCGTGGCGAGTTTGGGAGGGCTGCTCGGAATCCTGATGATGATTCCGCTGCGCCGTGCGCTCATTGTGCAACAGCACGGAATCTTGAAGTATCCCGAAGGCACGGCTTGCGCGGAAGTATTGAAAGCCGGTGCCTCCGAAGAGTCACGCGCAGCCGCGGATCCTGTTTACAAAGCGAGGGCTGCTGAGGGTGATGTGGCGACCTCAGGAGCAAAGGTTATCTTCACCGGATTCGGAATCGGCTTGGTTTATCAAGTTATTATGGCGGCGCTGAAAGGCTGGAAGGACGTACCCAGCAAAGTTTTTGGCGCCCCTTTCAAAGCCGGATCGCTGGCTGCGGAGATCTCACCGGCGCTGCTGGGCGTGGGTTACATCATCGGACCTCGCATCGCATCGATCATGTGTGCTGGCGGTGTGCTTGCCTACCTGGTGCTGATACCGGCAATTAAATTCTTTGGTGAGGGGATGACCACTGCGCTTGCCCCAGGCACAGTTCCCATCAGTGAAATGTCTCCTGATGCCATTCGTGGCGCATACGTGCTCTACATCGGCGCGGGCGCCGTAGCAGCGGGCGGAATCATTAGTCTGTTCAGATCACTGCCTACCATCTGGCATGGATTGAAAGGTGGACTCGCCGATCTTCGTGGTGGACAATCCGCCGCCTCCAATCTGCCGCGCACCGACCAGGACCTTTCCATGAAGATTGTTATCGGTGGTGTGCTGGCGCTGATCGCAATGATCATGATCCTGCCGCAGTTGCACCTTCAGTTCAACATCCTCGGCGCGGTACTGATCGTCGCGTTTGGGTTTCTGTTTGTGACTGTCTCGTCGCGACTGACTGGCGAGATCGGATCGTCGTCGAACCCGATCTCAGGAATGACTGTCGCCACGTTGTTGCTGACGTGCCTGATCTTTCTAATCGTCGGTTGGAGTGGGCCGAGTTACTACGTGACAGCGCTTTCAATCGGCGGCATTGTTTGTATTGCTGCTTCCAACGGTGGCACCACTTCTCAGGATCTCAAAACAGGATTCCTGGTCGGCGCCACGCCGAAGTACCAGCAGATCGCGATTCTCGTCGGCGCCCTTGCTTCAGCTTTGATCCTGGGGCCGATCCTGCTCCGGTTGAACGACCAGAGCACAGTTTATGTACCGCAATCGACTTTTACGGCGATGACCAATGGCCCGCAAGTCGACAGTGCTGCCTTGGCTGCGCTGCCGCCTTTTAGCGAACCGTTGCAGCCAGCTGGTGGCGGAAGCTTCAGGTTACTGAAGAACGAGGCTGGAGCTGTGCCGCTGGTTGGAGGCCTTGAACCGGGAGAGTATCTGGTAGACCAATCAGGCAAAGTCGTGCAAAAAGTCGAACGCAACTTCCCCGCGACATTGCGTGCAGACACCTCGAACCTTGGACCACCGGAGACAGCGAAGAGTGGACTTGCTGTACCCGACAACAACGCGTATGCCACCTGGCACAAGATCGACGAGCGGGATGGCCCTCCAGGGAAATACCTCGTAGATGCGCAGGGTGTGCCTGTTTACTACGTCGACCCGGGAATCAACGGTACACACCGTGTTGCGCCTGACGGTTCATCAGTGACGAAGTACGACGCACCGAAAGCCACACTGATGTCCTATATCATCAAAGGCATTCTCAATCAGCAGTTGCCATGGGGCCTGGTGCTTTTGGGAGTGATGATCGCGATCGTCCTCGAGATGGCGGGTATTCCGTCACTCGCTTTTGCGGTCGGTGTTTATCTGCCACTGTCGTCATCGAGCCCGATCTTTATCGGCGGCATGATTCGCTGGCTGGTAGACAAGTATTTGCGAGTCAAATTCCGGAACAGAGAATTGACGGAAGAGGAATTTGTGGCTGAGACTGACAAGAGCTCCGGTGTGCTGATGGCCTCGGGCTACATCGCCGGTGGCGCATTAGCGGCAGTGTTCATCGCGTTCTTCGCCGGTCTCTGGAAAGACCAAAGTGAAGCGATCGAACACTGGTCCAGAGACCACAACCCGTTCTTCAACGGTCCGTGGGCTGACGTGCTGTCGTTGCTGCCGTTCCTCGTCCTGGCGATCATTCTTTACCTCGTCGGCCGTGAAGTTTTACTTGCGCCGAAACGCAGGCAAACTTAACTGTAGGGGTGGCCCTCCGAGGCCACCAGCGGACTCACACATTGGGGTGGCCACGGAGGGCCACCCCTACAACGATCCCGGGCGCGCCCTTTCAATAAGTCGAGGTGCCATCTTGAAACTGTCTCGATTCCCAATGCTTTGCTGCGCCTTGTTGCTGGCGGTTACGACGTCTGGATTTGCCCAAACCACGCCGCGCACACCCACCGACACCATGCGCGAGTTTTACCGGATGATGCGCGAAAAGAAGTTTCGCGAGGCGTTTGGGATATCGATTTACCGGCCCGCCATCGAAGGGCTCTCGACGCAGGAGTTTGAAGACCTGCGTCCCGACTTTGAAAAGATGGCAGTCGCCGTGAGCGAGAAGATTCCCGCCCAGGTCGATATCAGCGGCGAACAGATCAGCGGCGACATTGCCACGGTCTTTGTTAAGGTGCTGGATGCCGAGGGAAAAGAGAAAGTCGAACCGGCTACGCTGATCAAGATCGATAACGCCTGGGTCGTCGGCGACAAGGAAAGTCTCGAAATGGTCAGGAAAGCGGGCAAGAAGTTCTTTTTTGAAGCCCGTATCAACGCCCACCACAGCGACGTCCAGGACATGTTGACGCGTATCTCACTCGCGCAAGTGGTCTATAGCCAGGGCCACAACGGCCAGTTCGGCAACACCGCCGAGCTCATCACCGCCGGGCTCATTCCGAAAGATATCGAGGGAACTGAAAGCACTGGCTACCGCTTCCAGATTTTCCGCGCGACTGACGGCAAGTCGTGGTACGCGACTGCCGAGCCTGCACAACACGGGCGCACGGGCCGTCTTTCCTTCTATCTCGACGCTTCGGGAGTGCGAAGTGGGGATGTCGGCGGCAAACCTCTGGTAGTGAAAAATTAAACTGTTGCGTCTCTGTGAGTAGGTTTTCTAGAATGGCCCTTGCGGCGACTTGCCCCATCGTTCCCCGACGTGCCTTCCTCAATTCGGTCCGCGATTACTTAGTTGGTTTCGAGAGATGTCGGAACTTCCCCGCAGAATCGTGTCACGTTTACGCCGTTTTATTGGCAACCGGCGGCGTAGTAGGCGTGTACGCGCGCGTTTGAATTTCACTTTGAGCCTGTCGGATCCGAGAATGAATTCGAACGGTTCGCGGCGTTTGCCGAAGCTGAATGGGCACACGCTTGATGTCAGCGCGACGGGGCTGGCGCTCATTGTTCCGGCAATTCGGATCGGGGAACACTACCTTGCCGGAGCGGATCGCAAGCTGCACATCAAGCTTGAGCTTCCGAGTGGGCCAGTCGAAATGAAAGTGGGGACGGTCAGGTACGAGAGCCTGGAGGATGAGAGCGGGTACTTGATCGGGGCTCGGATTCTGGAGATGAGCGATGCGGACAAGGTGAGTTTTGAGAAGTACGTGACGCGGATTAACGCGGATTGATTACGGATCGAAGCGTAATGTACCGAACGCTTCAGGGACGTGGAAGTTGGGTTCGGGGGTTTTGGTTGGCAGCCAGGCGAGATAACGTTCGGGGGCTTCTGGACCAATGCAACGAAACAGGTTCACGCGCCACAAATCTCCGGTTTTGGGTTTAGGGATAGCTTCACTCCACGGGATCCTCATAGAAATCATTATTTGATCATGCTCGAGTTTTGCGGCTGTGGTGAAGCCTGAGGCGAAGTCCCAGTCAGTTTCTCTTCCGGTTGGCGTTACGGTGATTCCCAGGTCTACCCATTCACCGGTAGGCGCTGCTTCGAATTCAAAGTATCGCGAAGGGTTTAACGGATCCGGGGCGAGAAAGATCTCGCAAACATCGCGATCCCAAAGCCCAAGTGTTTTATTTTTTGTTTGCGGATTCTCGGAAACTACCAGCGGTTCCTGTTGCGCGCATACGAAACGAACATGCAGCGCCTCG
>JAICQI010000984.1 GCA_025937955.1 Pyrinomonadaceae bacterium | reverse complement strand
GCCATGCCCAAAATAGGAGCTCCAACGATGGCGACTTACCAAATAAACGTAAATGGCGCGCGGAGAGAAGTGAACGTTCATCCTTCAACGCCACTTCTCTGGGTGCTGCGTGAAGATCTAAAGATGACGGGCACGAAGTACGGCTGCGGCATTAGTGCGTGCGGCGCCTGCACGGTGCATCTCGGCGGAGTAGCAACGCGTTCCTGCGTAGTTCCGATTTCGCACGTTGGCGATCGTTCGATCGTGACGATCGAAGGTATCGGCCAGGACACGGTAGGACGAGCAGTTCAGGACGCGTGGGTTGAAGAAGACGTCGTGCAGTGTGGCTACTGCCAGAGCGGACAAATTATGGCGGCGGTGGCGCTGCTCAAACACACGCCTAAACCGACAGAGAAGAATATTGAAGAGTCGATGGGCGGAAATCTCTGTCGCTGTGGTACGTATCCGCGCATTCGCGCCGCAATCAAAAACGCGGCCGCGGAGCTGACGAAAGGAGGCGCGTGATGGCTTCTGCTGAATTGAGTCGTCGTGGTTTCCTGCGAGTGTCGTTTGCAGCAGCCGGTGGTTTGATGGTCTCGCTGTACCTTTCACCGAACGAGGTTGGGGCGCAGGAAGCGCCGCTGGCTCGGCAGCAACCAAAAGTTTACCCGCCGGATGCGTTCGTCAACATCAAGCCCGACGGCAAGATCGTGATTCAGGTTAACCGACTTGAGTTTGGTCAGGGTGTTCAGACTGCGTTGCCGATGCTGCTTGCGGATGAGATGGACGCAGACTGGGCCCACGTGATTGCGGATCTTGCACCCGCAGCCGACGTCTACAAAGATCCGGTTTTTGGAATTCAAATCGTCGGTGGATCGGGTTCGATTGCGCACTCGTTTCAGCAGTATCGCGAACTCGGCGCGAAGACACGCGCGATGCTCGTTGCCGCTGCGGCGGATCGGTGGGGCACGACACCAGATCAGTGTCGAACTGAAGCCAGCGTGGTCCATGGCCCAGGCGGCAAATCTGCGACGTATGCTGAGCTGGCGAGCGAAGCAGCACGCAAACCTGTGCCCGCGACCGTGCGATTGAAGAACCCAACGGAATTCCGGCTCGTCGGGAAAAAAGTGAAACGGTTGGACAGCACTGCCAAGTGTAACGGCACGTTGAAATTTGGCCTCGATCTCGATCTTCCGGGAATGAGAGTGGCGGTGGTTGCTCATCCGCCGGTCTTTGGCGGTCGCGTGAGGAGAGTCGTCGACGACGAAGCACGCCGTGTCGAAGGCGTGCGAGAAGTCTTCGAGATCCCGCTCGCGAACGGGACGGGAGTCGCAGTCGTCGCCGACAAGTTTTGGCCTGCAAGACAAGCGCGAAATCTGCTCAAGATCGATTGGGACGTCACTGGTGTCGAAGCGCCTGACAGTTCCGAGTTATGGACCAGATACAGGCAGCTTGGCCAAAAGCCCGGCAATGTTGCGGTTAACAATGGCGATGCGAGCGTGCTGGATAAAATCGCCGCGACAAACCGGATCGTTGCTGAAT
>JAICQI010000690.1 GCA_025937955.1 Pyrinomonadaceae bacterium | reverse complement strand
GGCCACCAAAGAATTCGCCACACGCGCGGTCGAAGAAGCCGCGAAAGCATTCGAAACCTGGAAGCTCACGCCGCCCGCCGATCGCGCCGCGTTGTTGTTTCGCGTCGCCGCGATCATGCGCGAACGAAAACACGAATTGTCTGCGTGGATGATCTACGAAGTGGCGAAGACGTGGCCCGAGGCCGACGGCGACACCGCGGAAGCAATCGACTTCTGCGAATTCTACGCCCGCGAGATGCTTCGTTACGCCGGCGAGCAGCCTTTGGTCCATATTCCTGGTGAACAAAACCACCTCGAATACGTGCCGCTCGGCGTGGGCGCAGTCATTCCACCATGGAACTTCCCGCTCGCAATCATGGCAGGCATGACGGTCGCTTCAGTTGTGACTGGCAACACGGTCGTGCTGAAGCCGTCGTCAGATGCTCCGACGATCGCGTTCAAGTTTTTCGAGATCCTCGAAGAAGCAGGACTGCCGCCGGGCGTGGTTAACTTCATGACCGGCTCCGGTGCCGAAGTAGGCGATGTGGTGGTGGACCATCCGAAGACGCGTTACGTCGCGTTTACGGGATCGAAGGAAATCGGGCTGAGAATCAACGAGCGCGCTGCCAAGGTCCACGAAGGCCAGATCTGGATTAAGCGCGTAGTGGCGGAAATGGGCGGCAAAGACGCGATCATCGTTGCCGACGACGCGGATCTCGAAGAAGCAGCGACGGGCGTGGTGCAGTCTGCGTTTGGATTCCAGGGGCAGAAGTGTTCGGCTTGTTCGCGCGCCATCATTGACGCGCGCGTGTACGACACGATGATCGATAAGATCGTCGATCGCACCGCGAAGCTCAAGCTTGCCGATCCAACTGATCCCGCGACCAACCTGAGCGCGGTCATCAACGAGAAGGCGTTCAAGACCATCAACTCCTACATCGAAAAAGGAAAGAGTGAAGGCGGAAGAGTCGTGGCTGGCGGCGGCTCGGATGGCGAGCAGGGATTTTTCATCGAACCGACGGTGATTGCAGACGTGAAAGCCGGCGCGACCATCGAGCAGGAAGAGATATTTGGACCAGTGCTGGCCGTCATCAAGGCGGAGAATTACGACGATGCGCTCAAGATCGCGAACGACACTGAGTTTGGTTTGACTGGCGCGGTTTACAGTACGGACGAAGCGAAGTTGGAGCGCGCGCGCAGAGAGTTTCACGTCGGGAATCTTTATCTGAACCGCAAGTGCACTGGTGCGCTGGTGGGTGTGCATCCGTTTGGCGGCTTCAACATGTCCGGAACCGATTCGAAGGCTGGCGGACGCGATTACCTGCTGTTGTTCATGCAGGCGAAGGTGTCGGCGGAGAGAGTCGGGGCTACTACCAAGCGGGCCGAAGCCGGGACAGCCACGGATTAACACGGATTTGATCCGGATTTTCCGTGTAATCCGTGGTTAGTAAGTGATGAGAATTGTTTTCATGGGTACACCCCGGGCTGCCGTGCCAACTTTGCGGCAGTGTGTCGCAGACGGTCACGAAGTCGTGGCCGTCTGGACGCAACCGGATAGACCAGCCGGACGCGGCAACAAAGTAAGTTTCTGTCCAGTCAAAGAGTTTGCGCTTTCTCACGGCATCGAAGTCTTTCAACCTGCGCGCATAAAGAACGAAGAGGCGAAGCAGTTGTTTGCGTCGCATGGTGCTGATGTGGCGGTGGTGGTCGCTTACGGGCGGATTTTGCCGGATGAGTTTTTAAGGGCTCCGCGGCGTGGTTGCATCAACGTTCACTTCTCGCTGTTACCGTTGTATCGTGGCGCAGCGCCGACGAACTGGGCCATCGTCAACGGCGAGAGGGAAACGGGCGTGACGACGATGTTCATTGAACCGGCGCTCGACACTGGTCCGATACTCCTCCAAAGCAGGACTGAAATCGGAGAGACAGAAACGGCGCCTGAGTTGATGGAGCGGCTTGCTGGGATTGGTGCGAGTTTGCTTGGCGAGACGCTTGCGCGGTTGGATGATCTCACGCCGCGTCCGCAACGCAATCGAGACGCGACGTTTGCGCCGATGCTGGAAAAAGAAGATGGGTTGATCGATTGGTCGCGTAGTGCGGTTGAGATCGAGCGGCGTGTCAGAGGTTTTCAACCATGGCCCAATGCTTACACGACGTTCAACTCGAAAGGGTTGACGATTTGGCGCGCGCAACCGAGTGAAGCACCGAATCCGAACGCGACACCAGGCGAGGTGATTGTGGCTCAGGGAGATGATTTGCTGGTGAGCTGCGGTGAGGAAACAGCGCTCCGCTTAATCGAAGTCCAGCCTGAAGCGCGCAAACGGATCCCTGTGCGCGATTTCATTAATGGCATGCGTCTGAAAGTTGGCGATAGTTTTGGCGAAAGTTAAAGAGATCTCACCCGCGCGCCTGGCAGCTTTCAATATCCTGCAGCAGGTCGAAACGGGCGCTTTCTCTTCAGTTCTTCTGGCCGCCGAAGAGCCGCATCTTCAGCCTACGGATCGAGCCTTATGTCACGAGCTAGTGCTGGGCGTGCTACGCTGGCAAGGATACCTCGACAAGATCATCGAACACTTTTCGAAGCGCAGTATCGCCAGTCTCGATCCGGCCGTTCGCATTGCGCTGCAACTCGGTTTGTACCAGCTTCGATTTCTCACTCGAATTCCAGCGTCCGCGGCTGTTAATGAATCTGTCAGTCTTGTTCGTGTCGCACGTCTGACTTCGGCCACGGCGTTTGTAAATGCACTGCTAAGGCGAGCGGTACGTGAAGCGGAATACGATCCGGCGGCCGCGGTTTCAGATCCGCTTGAGAAAATTGCAGTGCAGACGTCGCATCCGCGTTGGTTAATCGAGCGTTGGGCCACCGCGTTTGGTGTGGCTGAAGCAGAAGCGTTTGCACAGGCGAACAATGTCATGCCGCCGACTGCCTTTCGAGTGGTTGGAACTAAAGCGAACGAATCTAAAGTCCTGGCGAAATTGAGTGTGGCTGGAGCTACGCTGCAATCATCGGATGTGGCTCAAGGTGCGTGGCGTGTTTCGGGGTCTACGTCAGTGCTGCGCGAGTTGAGCACCGCCGGCGAGATCTATTTGCAGGACGAAGCTTCACAACTGGTCGCTCAAGTTGTTGACGCAAAGCCAGGCGAACGCGTACTCGATCTTTGTGCTGCACCCGGAGGAAAGACGACGCAGATCGCGGATCTTAGTGGCGATCGCGCGCTGATCGTGGCGGGCGATATTTCCGCTACAAGGATGAACACGATCCTCACGACAATGCGTCTTCACGAACTCAAAAGCATTAAGCCAACTCTACTCGATGCGACTGAGCAATTATCATTTGCACCACGCAGCTTCGACAAAGTCCTCGTTGATGCTCCGTGTTCCGGCACCGGCACCTTGCGGCGCAATCCGGAGATTCGCTGGCGCCTATCGCCCGCTGACATTCCCACGCTCGCGGAACAACAAAAACGAATCCTGAGAAGAGCCGTCGAGATGGTGAAACCCGGTGGACACCTGATTTATTCGACGTGCTCGGTGGAACACGACGAGAACGAACAAGTGATCCAGGACGTCCTCGCGGGCGACGCTCGTTTTCGTCCTCTCAATACAATCCGAACCTGGCCACACCGCGAAGGTTCCGATGGCTTCTTCATCGCGGTCTTCAAACTTGGGTCGTTGTAGGGGCGGCCCTCCGT
>JAICQI010000467.1 GCA_025937955.1 Pyrinomonadaceae bacterium | reverse complement strand
TGAACAGTACAGTAAGATGATTGGTGACGTGATTAGCAGTTTAAACTTTGATCGTCCGGCTCCGGAACTCGTGTTTAAGAACGGGCTAAATGCCCTCAAACGCATCGAGGAGTTTCGATTCCTCCTGGACAACCTTCTTGAGGCAGTCAAACGCGATGACTCACTTCAAAACTCTTTGACCCGCTACAGCGAACTTGGTCTTATAGACTTTCCTGTATCACATCTTACAGAAGAAAAAAGAAATAGTCCGTGGGCATTCAACGGCGGTGCAGGTCGTGTTCTGAAAAGATTGTTGGGACGCCTACGAGACGCGGCGCTAACGGTCATGGAAATGGTCATCAACGCTATGAAGCAAATTCCACATCTCATATCACTAAAACCTAAAGCAGAGATTGGAATCACTGGTCCATTTCCAAGCTTCGGGGTGCAGATCGAGATAGAAGTGGAACCAGTCACACTTCATGAGTTTTTCCGCGCACTATTAGCGAGTTGATGAGGAGAAACGGGAATAGGGATCGAGCTTGGTTTCTGAGGGCCGGAAGGAATGCCTTATTTGGCCAACTCGAGACTCATGCATACGGCGCTTGAGCATCGGGGCAGGTTCCATTCTGATGATCCTGCTAACGCTTTGTCGAAAGCAGTGCGCGAGCTTTCGCAGAATCCGAAATGCCGGGCAAAGAATTCGCTTGCCGTAGAGGTCAGGAGTACGACTCTTTCCACGCCGTTGTTTGTCGCCCGGTCGAGGAGGTTTTCGGTCAATCGAGAACCAATCCCGCAGCCTTGATATTCCGGCGCCACCGCGGCGGATCTCAACAACGCAGTATTTCCATGCCGTTCCAGTCCAATCGTAGCAATAAGCCGTGCGGCGTCATCCCGGGCAACGAGAAAACCAGTGACATTTTCCGCGACTCCATCGTGCGGCAACTGGACTTCAGAAAGTAGATCCAGAATATCTCGCAAGTCTTCGAGTGAAGCGTCAGTGATCGTAATGTTTTCGCAGTTCATTTTCCGATCTCCTGGATGGCAGCAGCTAATTCGAGCCGATCCAGCTTATCCAGTGGAAGCGATGTAAGTAGTTGCAGCCGGCGATTAATCTGGGAGGCTACTTCTTCAAACACTTGGTACTTTTCTGACTGAGTTCCCTCTACAGCGGCAGGATCCGGACTCGACCAATGCGCCAGGATTGGCTGACCCGGCCACACGGGGCACGTTTCGCGAGCGTTGTCACACACGGTGACGACAAAATCAAACTTTACATCTTTGAATTCTTCCCACGATTTGCTCCGAGCTTCCGAGGCATCGATGTTGTAAATGTCCTTCAGAACCTGAACGGCTAGCGGATTGACCTTGCCGGTGGGAAACGAACCGGCACTGTATACCTGAAATCGCGATCCGCCCAGCCGCCGTAATAGGTACTCGCCAATAATACTGCGAGCAGAATTGCCGGTGCACAAAAACAAAAACTTATACGGTGTGGTGCTTGTCATTTTGAGATGGAATTAACCACCCAAATTGGAGCGAAACTTATTATCAAGGCAATCAGTGCAGCTCCTGTGGCAGCAGTGTTGGCGAGCAGGGCCAGAGCTGTATTTCCGTTTGCAAGGCGCTCTGCCATGATGCCCGAACCAACCACTGCCGCCAGCAAGAAAAACGTTCCTAGTACCTCAGCAACAACCCGCTTTGCTAACGGCTGAAGCATTCGTGACTCCAATCGGCGTTGGCGCACAGCACGCAGCCGCGCTTTCTGTTTTCAGCGCTTCGGTGTTGCTAGCACTGTCCTCAAGCTTTGTCCCGCACTCGCAAGGAGCAGTTTCGGGAAGATTGTCTTCAAGCACAACGAACACTTCCCACTCGTTGCCATCGGGATCGCGCACCCAGGTCTTGTCTTGCAGTGCGTAACAGCAACTAGTTTGCATTTCGTCGCGCGTCAATAAGCCCGCGTCGGTCCACTGCTCGCGAATGGCGAGTACATCGTCCGTAGATGCTACCTGAATTCCCAAGTGTGAGAGCGCGCCGCGCTCGTTAAAAACGTGCTGATTAAGCGTAAAATTTAACGGCGGATTTTGAACATCGAATTTTGCGTAACCTGTTCGCACCTTGCTCGGCTCAATACCCCAGAGTTTTCGATAAAACTCGAGGCTCGCTTCGACGTCTTTGACGTTCAACGCCAGGTGCGCCTTTAGTGCCTGAACCTGTTTTTGTTCGTTTTGCATTTCAATTACTCCTCATCGTTTTAGGCCACAACCATCTCAAACTTTACATATACGCGCAAGCGCATATGCGCCGCAGTATGCGACAAAGCCGGACATATGTCAAGGCATATGTGTTTTATGTTATTATGCCGCCTGTTATGACAAGGAAAGAGAAACCCTACGATCGTGAGTTGTTCTTTCGGGCACTGGCAGATTCAACCCGGCTGCGGATCATCAACCTTTTGGGAGATCAAGAGGTCTGCGTTTGTTTTTTCGTGGAGATATTGAAAACGAATCAGCCAAAAGTTAGCCGGCACCTGGCTTATTTACGTCGAGCGGGTATTGTCGCAGCGCGACGCGAAGGAATCTGGATGCACTATAGGATTGCAACCCCGAACGATGAGAACGCTGCCAAAGTGCTGATGGATGTGCGCGAGTGGCTCGCGAATGATCCTGCTATGCAGCAAGATCGGAAGCGTTTAGATAACATTTGTTGTGCGCCAGAATTGCCGATCCAATTGCAAGGCAGTCCAAAACCACTGCCGGTAACGTTCGGGTCTTAACTTGCACTCAACAACCGTTCCAGTTCCCTCTTCATTTCCTCGAGTGATCGGGCGGCTTCGCGACGATTGATTATGTTCCTCATTTCATAAGGGTCCGCTTTTAGATCGTAGAGCTCATCCATGTTGTTCAATTCCAAATAGTGGATGTATTTCCAGCGTTCAGTGCGGACAGCCTTGTAACCCATATTCCGCATGCGCGGGAAGACTTTGTCCGAGTAATACTCAATCAAGAATGACCTGCGCCATTCGCCACCCAATCCTTTCAGCAACGACACGAGTGAACGTCCCTGGGTTGTAGCCGGCGCAGACATACCTGCCAGTTCGAGCAAAGTAGGAGCCACATCAATATTCAGCGCCAACTCGTCTCGGACCGTGCCTGCTTTGATCAATCGCGGATAACGCACCAGCAGAGGCATTCGGATCGATTCCTCATACGCCAGTCGCCGCTCGACGCTGAGGCCATGCTCTCCATAAAAGTATCCGTTGTCGCTTGCAAAAACGATCACCGTGTCATCAAGCTGGTTCGTCTCTTGCAGAGCCTTCAGTATCTCGCCGACTCCTTCTTCGATCGCCATCAGTGACCGTTCACGACCCAGCACGACCTCGTCCGATGTGGCCGTTTTGGGTCCTAGCGGAGGCAGATCGTTTATCGTGCGTTGCAGCGCAGGTTTCCCTGCCGGCGGTCGCATTGCACTGCGCCGGCGCGGAATCTTTTTCCCAACAAACAAGTTCCGATGTCGCTCAGCAGGTATGAACCGTTCGGCTTCGGCCAGGTTGACACTCCCATCACCATGCTGCATCACTTCGGGATGGATCGCTTTGTGTGCAAGGTAAACGAGAAACGGCTTGTCATGGCGTCGCTTGATGAACTCAACCGCGTACCCATTGAGAAGATCCGTTATGTATCCGCGGGCATTCACATCTTTGCCGTCTTCATTGATCTCAGGATTTAGATAGGAGCCCTGTCCTTTGAAGCTTACCCAGCGATCGAAACCCGGGCGCGGAGAATCGTCGTTCCCCATATGCCACTTGCCAATAAAAGCCGTAGCGTAACCGGCTTGTTGCAGTAACAGTGGAAACGTGATCAGTTTATGGCTGGCGACCGAGCGATCGACGTTGTCTGTGATGCCGTGAGTGTATGCATATTGCCCGGTCAAAAAACTGGCACGTGAAGGCGAGCATAACGGGGTAGTCATAAAGGCATTGCGAAACAGCGCGCCTTCGCTGCCAATCCGATCGATGTTAGGTGTTTTGAGAAATGGGTGGCCAGTGATGCCTAATTCATCCCAACGCAAGTCGTCAATAAGGATGAAGATTATGTTGGGCCGAGACTGTTGACGCTCCCGCTGCCCCATACCCATCGAGGCAAACATCAGCAGGATTGCGACGGTAGCCAGTAAGAGCTTTCTCATGATCGTCGAGTTTCCTCAGGAATGTGATTGTAGAGTACCCCGGGTCGTGGGGCGTGTCGACAGAAAGAATTGTTGACGTAGGTAAATTCAGGGCCTTAGTATTTAACCAGCGGCTCCACCACGAGACGCTTAGTCGCCGCCCTCCTGGTCCACCCGGGCAAAGCATTCCTTGGCGTTCGACTTACCACCTGGCAGTCCCACTGCAACCTGCCATCTCCCAAGAGGACAGAACATGAGTGCACAATCTGAAGTCTGGCGCGTGAGTACGCCTGAAGGAGTTTTCGAGACCGACCTTGAGACGCTGAAACAATGGATCGTGGAAGGCTGCGTTCTACCCACCGATAAAATCAGCAAAGGCAACTTGAGTTGGATTGAAGCGGGCCGCGTGCCAAAACTCAAACGCACCTTCGAGGGAGATACGACTGCTCCCGAGCCAAAGAACATCTCATTTGAAACTTTCGTAGAATCGAACCCTGCTTTTAACAATTCGCCCTCAACGCCGGCGCCGAACTGGGTAGAGCCGGAAACATTTGTTGCACCCGCCCCTTCCAACACAAGTGCTTGTCAAAACCATCCTGACGCGGCTCCGGAGTATGTGTGCCGAATGTGCCGTGGAGTTTTTTGCAAGGCTTGTACGAAGTTCAGCGTGAAGGTCCCACTCTGTCCATTGTGCGGCGACCTCTGTCATGAGTATCGAGCGGTAGTAGAAAAGACAGCGCGTGTTCACCTTCAGAGTTCCGGCTTCGGAATGGCAGATTTCGTTCGCGCCATTCGCTATCCACTTAATCACAAAGTTGCGTTGCTCAGCGGTGCTCTGATCTATGGCTTCCTTTTGTGCGCGGGCTTCCGAGGTAGCGTGGTGGCTGAGGTACTTCTGTTCGGATGCATTTCACACGTCATCAGCCAGGTTGCATGGGGCAGACTTAATCGTAGCTTCATGCCCGATTTCAGCACCTTTTCCGTTGTGGAGGATTTCGTATCTCCCATTTTTCTCGGACTGGGAATCATGATTGTTTCGTGGGGTCCATTGAT
>JAICQI010000515.1 GCA_025937955.1 Pyrinomonadaceae bacterium | reverse complement strand
CCGAGAGTAAATCCGGTGAACCGGCCTACGATATTTGGTGGTTGAAGAATTCGGGCGTTGGAGGCAGCCTACGAAATGCGGTGGGCGCTACGCTTGATTCCGAGTTTTTCCATTCGGTGTCTCAAGGTGTTCGGATGCAGGCCGAGCGTCTTCGCTGCTCCGCTGGCGCCCTCGATCACACCATGAGTTTCCTGTAACACCGCAAGGATGTGTTCCCGTTCAATTTCCTGTAGCGTTTTGAATGGAGGTTGGTGCGCCTGAGAAAACGCTGCGGCAGTTTCAGGAATAACCAACGACGCTGATACGTTGGTTAGATCGTTTTCCAATTCCAGTATTGGCCCGTTACAAAGAATCAGCGCCCGCTCGATCAGGTTTTGCAGTTCTCGCACGTTTCCGGGCCAGGAATAACTCATGAGTCTTTCGGTTGCGACAGTAGACATACCATCTATTCTCTTACCGACGTTTCTTGCATAACGCGAAAGAAAAAACATCGCTAATTGAGGAATATCTGCAACTCGTTCTCGCAACGGCGGCACTCGTAGGGGAAAGACGTTCAAGCGGTAATAAAGATCGGACCGGAAGGTACCTTCATTAATTGACTCCACAAGATTTCGGTTCGTTGCACAGATGATCCGTACATCTACACGTATCGATCGATTGCTTCCCACTGGCTCAAACTCGCGTTCCTGCAACACTCGCAGTAGTTTGACCTGAGTGTCCAAAGGCAACTCACCAACTTCATCCAGGAAAATGGTGCCGCCGTCGGCGAGTTCAAAGCGACCGATGCGTCTTTCGAATGCACCTGTGAAAGCACCTCTCACGTGGCCAAAAAGTTCACTTTCCACCAGACCCGCCGAAATGGCGCTGCAGTTTACCTTTACTAAGGGACGGTCTTTGCGATTGCTGCGATCGTGAATTGCGCGTGCAATTAACTCTTTGCCTGTTCCCGTCTCTCCATAGATGAGCACGCTGGAATCTGTTGGCGCGACTTGATCGACTTTTCGCAGCAGTTCGAGCAAGGCGGGACTGCTGCCAACTATCTCTTCAAAATTATGTACCGTGCGAATCTCTTCCTGTAGGTACACATTCTCCTTCTCGAGCCGGCCTTTCAGCGCCTTGATCTCTTCGTACGATTGCATGTTTGCGATAGCGATTGCGATCTGGTTGGCGATCTCGCGCAACAAATCCGCATCCGCCTGCGAGTATCGATTCTGCTCCTCACTCCAGAGAGTAAAAGTACCGATACTCCTGCCCATCGCCACGAGCGGCACGACGCAATATGATTGAATACCTTCTTCAACGAGGCGTCTTTCGCCAAGTGTTCGTGGTTCATGATCAAGATCGCCGCGCGTCATTACCCGCTGGTGCTCCAGGACCGAAGCCGAAATCCGGCTCTCGTATAGCCCGTATTCTTTTCCGATGCGAAAGAACTCAGATTCCTTATCGCTGCTCATCGAGACAAGCTTCAGCGTCTTAGACTCCGGCTGGTAAAACAGAAAAGCGGCCCGATCGAACGCGATCACTCGGCGAATGGCTTCATAGACTGAAGCAAACAGTGCTTCCTGAGTAAGATTGTTAATAATGGCATTATTGATCTCGAGCAAAGTACGTTTCCGTTCTTCGCTGTTTCGTAGTTCGTCCTCAGCTTTACGGCGCTCACTGATATCGAAAAACGTCACTACCGCACCCACTGTTTTGCCATCCCTCACGAGCGGGTGAGACCAGTATTCAACAGGGAAACTGGTTCCGTCTTTTCTCCAGAAAACTTCGTCGTCAACATGAACGCCTTTGTTTTGGAGCAGCCCTGTATAAATAGGACACTCCTCCAGCGGAAACGGTCTGCCGTCACGCCGGGTATGGTGCTCGAGCGCATGCATGTTCTTTTCGAGCAACTCGTCAGGCCCGTCGTACCCAAGCAATTGTACTGCTGCGGAATTACAGAAGAGACACGTCCCGGTTGGATCGCAGCCGAAGATTCCTTCCGCAGCAGAGTTGAGAACTAGACGCGCTCGCTCCTCGCTTAACTGAAGAGCTTCTTCCGCTCGTTTTCGTTCGCTTATGTCTTCAGATAACGCGAGGATAAACCGCGGGGTATTTTCCGTGCCTGGCACAACCGAGACATTGTTTCGCACCCAGACAAGTGAGCCGTCCTTGCGCCAGTACTGCTTTTCAATTTGAAACTGGTCGCGTTTACCTTCAAGCAGTTCTTCGAAAAGGACCCAGTTCTCGGCGCGATAAGCCTCATGAGTGATATCGATAAACAACATTCCCTCGAATTCACTCTCCGAGTAACCGAGCATTTTCTGGTAAGTCGCGTTGGTCGCAAGCACACGGCCGTTGGCATCAGCAAGCGCGACGCCGATAGCGGAATTATCGAAGACAGATCGCCATCGCAGGGCCTCGGTTTTCTCTCGTTGCGTGACCTCGGCCGAAGGAGAAGGAGTGTCGTTGGTATCCGCGGGCGGCCCAGGACGGCTCATACTGCTCGTGGAATAGACTCTTAGGGTGGTCTGAGTGTGTTTCACGCGGAGTTGGAAGTCAAGAGACCACAGCAGATGGTTGTATCTCCCTGGAAATTTAGCCAGTAAGCGCACTGTTAGCTCGTATGCACCTCCCGCAGCAGAGCTACAGTGCGCTTACCTTTGAGGCCGGCTGTGCCCCGCTCGCCAGCCTCTGTCATCCCCTGCCCTTCTAACGTTTATACTCAATTAGCGGACACTTTATTCCCAGTTATGCTTTATTCCCGACCGCGAGGCCGTGGACCTGAAACTTGAGGTGAGAATTCAAACGTGGTCGCGTTTTGAGAGGTTTCACCGCGGCGCTTTGTCGATTGGCTAATAACTGACGGACCTTCATGCGAGCTTTGTGCAATTGCGATTTTGAGGTTCCCACCGCACAACCAAGCATCTTTGCAATCTCGTCGTGTTCATATCCTTCCACGTCATGAAGAAGTAATACCAGGCGATAACCTGGCGCCAATTGTCCGATTGCTTCCATAAGTGCGATGCGATCGATCACGGCCATCCTGTCCGGACGTTCCGTCCCGCTCGCGACTGGAACCAGTGTAGCCTCATCGTCTGTAGTGAATTCTGACTTCACAATCGGCTTGCGAAAATGCATGAGCACCTGGTTCACAGTGAGCCGGTGCAACCAGGTGGTTAGCAATGCGTCACCACGAAATGTGTGTAGCTTGCGATGGAGTTGAATAAAGACTTCCTGCGTTAGATCCTCGGCCTGCGACGCGTTTCTCACCATGCGCAAACAGAGGGTGTAGACCCGTGAATGATGACGACGATAGATCCTTTCGAACGCTTCTACGTCGCCGTTGGCGGCAAGTTGAACGTCTGGATCCATCGTCATCGTCAACCCCGGTTAATTGATCTGAACACCTGGTTATTGCAGGACTGCGGCGATCGTCACGGTCTCGCATTGCAGGTTCTGAGCTACTCCCGAGTTCTTCGCCAATTGGCGCTGGGCTCGCTCACTTGCTGAGACAGGAAACTCTCTCCCGACACTCCCGCCTGCCGGCCATACCTGGAATAAAAAGTACCGATCACCGTAGCGGTGGAAAACCAGCGTTGATTTCCCTTTTGGGTGTAACGTCACCGTAGCGTTCGTCAGTCGAATCGCTTTGGTGTGGCCATCGACGTCAGTTATCGAAATCGCGATGTCGTCAGACCTTTGCGCACGACCGATCGAATATTGGCCCGCTGGAAGCTTCTTTTCGCCAACAGTGAAATCAAATGGAATGTTGGCCCTGACTTTGTATGCGAGTGATTGTCCCTGAGCTGATGCAACCAGGGTTACCAGCAACATCGCATTCAGCAGAGTGATTTTTGTGATTAAGTTAATAAGTTGTGTTTTCATGCGTCTTACTCTCTTCCGTAAAATTAATGGCCTAATGCCTACGGCTATACATACCGCTGGAGAGTTTCGTTTATTCCGAAGCGTGTTTGATTGAGTGAAGGTGGGAACCTTTTGTGTTCTTTAAGCAAGGCACACACAGAGAACACAGAGGCAGCACGGAGATAGTTAAGCGTTCGCCGCCTGCGGTCTGAGCGCTGCATGGATTCGCGCCAGGTGATGATAACTATGCCGCACGGCGTGGTCCTCAAGAATAAACTGGCAAGTTAATTTGGCATTTCCATAAAGCAGAACTGGTGCGTCCCGATCGAGTTCATCATCGGTTAGAGACCTGATCGCTTCGGCCGCGGCAGCGCTGTTAAGTGCAAGCAGTTCCAGCGTTTCTTCTTTCGTAACTGCATCATTCTCTTTCGCGTGAATGGCATTCATTTCATTTACGGCCTCGGCGGTAATAGGCTCCGGCTTTCCTTCCGCAACCGTACGTGCAAAATGGATCTCGAGCGGATAAACCGTGGCAACGTGATGCACGATCACACCGATTTTCCGACCGTCGGGCAGCAAACGTGTTTGCCATTGCTGCTCTGTTAGTGTGCTTGCAAACGCGGCCAGTGCGTGTGCTCCCTCTTCAAGTGCATCCGCCAGCGCGTTAGTGCGTTTACTCATGTGTTCACCTCGTTACTAAGTAGCGGTGTATTTATTATCGACCGACTCTTGCACATTGTGCTTTTGATATACCTTTTCCAACCGTCAGATATTCCCCACTTAGTTTCGTGAAGGCTGGCCTAAATTAAGATTCATGGGACTTGTGCGCGAATGTATAATTCTCGCGCTGACCCATTTAAAGGTAATCAAAACCCAATGCGGACGAAAAACACAGATCCGATCTACGAGTTTTACACTAATCACCCGGTTCCGCCGCCGGTTGACGATCTGGAAGGTACGCGCGAGATATGGCAGGACGAAAATGTCCATCGCGCCGAGTACCATTTGCT
>JAICQI010000301.1 GCA_025937955.1 Pyrinomonadaceae bacterium | reverse complement strand
TGTCGCCGGAGGCGTCTGGGGAACGTGCGAAGACAAGGCGTGCGGTGTCTTTGTCGCGAGAGGCGAGCAGGGCAACCACTCGTGGATGTGCGGTGAGAGCGTGTGCGAGTTTCTTTAACGACTCTGCGTCACGCCCGTCGAGTATTTGAGTAACTATGCCGTTTGAAGCTGTAGCTAGTAATCTCTCCGCTTCGGCGCCCGCAGCAATCTCTTCAAGCAGACGAACGCGGCGACTCAATTCCTTCTGCTCTTCCACCATCTGCGCGGCATACTGCGGAGCGTCATCCCTGCCAGTACTAAACAACGCTGCGACTTCACGCGCGCTCTTGTTAGCCTTGCGATAATCCGCTAAAGCGCGCACGCCTGCTACAAACTCAATTCGCGTCAGACCCTTCGCACGTTCCCACGAGCGCACTGCGATCATCCCGACTTCGCCGGTTCGATACGCGTGTGTGCCGCCACAAGGCGTCAGATCGAAACCCTCGATCTCGATCAAACGAAGCTCGCCGTCACGCGCCGGTTCCTTTCGCAAAGGAAGCTCAGCAGCCTGGTCCGGCGTCACATTAATAATTGTGATCGCACGATCTTCCCAGATGACGTTGTTCGCCAGCTCGACAGCACGTTCGATGATCTCAGTCGTCGGATTATTCAGCTCGATATCAATCTGGCAGGAAGCTTCAAGGACGCGGAAGCTGCGCGTAGGAGCGTTGAAGAGCGTGACTAAAGCCTGCGAGAGAATATGTTGCCCGGTGTGTTGTTGCATGTGGTCCAGTCGACGGGACCAATCAACACGCCCGTGCACAGTCGCACCGCGAGCGGGCGTCGCGCCCTGGACCACGTGCAGCACGCCGTTGTCACCGTCGTCGATGCACTCAACCACCCGCGCACCGTTGAGCGTTCCCGTATCACTCGGTTGTCCGCCGCCTGTCGGATAGAACGCGGTGCGATCGAGCACTACAGCGGTCCAACCGCTGACGCGATCCGTCAAGTCAACAACGCGAGCTTCAAACTCGATCAGATGTGAATCGGAATAATAGAGACGTTCGGTTACTGGCATCGGTTACACAGATTTACGCAGATCTTTGTAAGATTGTCGGACCATGAAAGCCGATACACGCAGATCAATCATTGCATTAGCGTTCATTGCCGTTTTCAGCAGCATTGCTGTCGCGCAGGAGCGTCCACTGAAATCTATCACTTACCAGCTCTCCATGTCGCGACCGCAATCGCATCTTTTCGAAGTGCAAATCATAGTTGAACTGCCCGAACAGTTAAAAGACAAACCGCTACAGTTTCAGATGGCGAAGTGGTCGCCGGGACGCTACGGCGTCTTTGATTTCGCAAAAAACGTCCAGGAGTTTCGCGCGAACGCCGACGTGACGCGCGTCGATGATCAAACATGGAGCGTCGCGCCAAAAGGTAATACAACGCTCACAGTTTCCTACAAAGTTTTTGGCAACGATCTCTCCGGCACCTTTTCACAACTCGACACCCGCCACGCGAATTACAACGGTGCATCGATCTTCATGTACATCGTGGGCCATAAACCCGATCCGGTGAAACTCACCATTCAGCCTCCTGCAGGTTGGAAGATCGTGAATGGTCGCACCGAGCGGCCGGGGCAGACTGAATGGCGGTTTCCTAACTGGGACGTTCTAATCGATACCCCAACCGAGATCGCGCCTGACTGGACGCAAGACACGTTCGAAGTTGGCGGCAAGAAGTATCACGTCGTCGTACATTCGTTTGGACCGGAAGGCGGAAAGCGAGCAGCGCTCGTGCGTGACATCGAAAAGATCGTGCGCGCACAGGTGGCGATGTGGGGAGCACCGGAGTTTGAAGAGTACACGTTCCTCTTGCACTTTGCTGCCGACGATCGCTCCGGCGACGGCATGGAACATCTGACGTCCACCCAGATCATCCAGCCCGGGGCGCTTGCCGAACCGGGTGTTTACGAACGTGCGCTCGGCACAGTGTCGCATGAGTTCTTTCACGTCTGGAACGTGAAGCGACTTCGCCCGCTGGAACTTGGACCATGGGATTTCACGCGCCCATTGGCGACGCGTAGTCTTTGGATAGCTGAAGGCTTCACGAATTACTACGGCCGTTTGATGTTGAGACGCGCCGGGCTCTGGGACGAAGAGCAGTTTCTGGATGCAGAAGCCGAGACGATCGAACGTATCGAGAGCGCGCAGGGAAATCGCCTGATGAGCGCGGAGGAGTCGTCGTTATCGGCTCCGTTCATCGATCGGGCAGAGCACGCGCAGTCGACCAACCTGCAGAACACGTCGATCAGCTATTACCCAAAAGGCGAACTGATCGGCATGGTGATGGACCTACTGTTGCGCGGACGCACGAAAGGGAAGACGTCGCTCGATGACGTTATGCGCGAGATGTATCAGGAGTTTTATTTGAAGAGTCCTAATAGCAGTTACTACCTGCGCGGGCGAGGTTACAAGACGGAAGATCTCGAGCGGATCGTAGCGCGGCGGTCAGGCGTCGATTTTAGTGACTTCTTCAAACGACATATTCGCGACGTCGAGACGCTGCCGTACGAGGAGGCGTTTGCGTATGTGGGTCTGCGACTCGTGAAGACGCAGGCGAAGGAGCCGTTTGATGCGGGGTTGTCGCTTCAGTTTGAAGATCCGCGTAAACCGATTATTGAAAACGTGCGCAACAACTCGCCGGCGGAAGATGCTGGGCTACAAAGCGGTGATCAGATTGTTTCGCTTGGCGGAAAAGAAGTGACGCGGGACACGTGGCTGAAGACGCTGGCGCGTTTCAAGAGGGGTGACTCGGTGCCGGTGACAGTGAAGCGCGATCGAAGGACTATCAAGGCGAATATCGTGTTGGGACAACCGGAGAGGTTCGAGTACTCGATTGAAGAAAACACAGGTGCGACGGCTGAGCAGAAGACGTTGCGCGCGGCGTGGCTGAGCCGCGGATAAACACGGACAAAAGCACGGATTAGGGGACGATTACTTCCATCGAATGCGGGGCGATCTCGAATCGCATTGGTAAGTGGCCGAGCAATTCCCCGTCGATCTGCACGGCAGCGTCGCCATAGGCTTTCACGGTTGTTGCAGTCACAAAGCAGACCTCGGGTTTGTCGCGCGGCATGCCGTTGCGCATCGCGTGCGAAAGCAAGCGCAGGTAACGCATGCGGCTCGAGGTTTGGATGATGCAGACCTCGAACTCGGGTTTGTCCAAACGCGCGCCGGGTGTGATCGCGAGGTCGCCGCCGTAGCGCGCTGCTTTACCGATCGTCGCAAAGGTAGCCGTGTACTTGTCGCCCTTGATCTCGATCGTGAATGGGCGAGGGTTCCAGGTTGCAAGGTGACTGAGTCCGGAAATCCAAAACGCGCCCTTGCCGATCCGCTTCTTCAATGAAGGCTGCACGCGTTTGACCACTGACGCGTCGAGACCGATCCCTGCCATCAAAACAAAATGACGCTTCTCGTTCGTGGTTTCGTTAATCGCGACGCCGAGATAGATCTTGCGCGACTTGCCTTGCGCTGCAATCGCGACGGCATCTCGATCGTCAAGCGGCAAACCGAGCTCACGCGCGAGAACGTTGGCGGTGCCGCGAGGAAGGATGCCGAGCCGCGCGTCAGTGCCCGCTAAACCCTGGATGGCTTCGTTGATCGTGCCATCGCCGCCCGCAACGATCACGTCCGAACTACCATTGCGCGCGGCGCGAGCGGCGAGGTTCGTCGCATCACCCGGGCCGCTGGTCAACTTTAAATCGACTGCGATGCCGGCTGATTCCAGTTGTGAAGCGAGTTCCTCAATCGGTCGAATACGACGCGAACCGTAGCGGCCCGTTTTAGGGTTGGAGATCAGCGTGACTTTACGAGTGGACATAACGACACCTGGCGCATAAATCCGTCATGTGCCACACAGAGGCGCAGATTTACTAGCCGCAAAAAGGCGAAAAAGCACAAAAACAAAAATCAAGAACCAAGAACAAAGCGGCTGAGTCGCAACAACTATTCCAACCGGTAGTTGGGTGCCTCCTTGGTGATGATCACGTCGTGAACGTGCGATTCTTTCAGACCCGCGGACGTGATGCGCAGGAAGCGCGTGCGCTCCTGAAACTCCGGAATCGTGCGGCAGCCTGTGTATCCCATTCCCGAGCGCAGACCACCTACTAGTTGAGTCACCATTTCCGCGAGCGTGCCTTTGTAGGGCACACGTCCCTCGATTCCCTCAGGGACGAGTTTGGAGTCGCTTTCGGCCATGTCCTGCGCGTAACGATCGCGCGAACCCTCGCGCATCGCGCCGAGCGAACCCATGCCGCGGTACGTTTTAAATGAACGTCCCTGAAACAGGATCACTTCGCCGGGCGCTTCTTCCGTGCCTGCAAACAGCGAGCCGATCATCACAACATCAGCGCCGGCAGCAATCGCCTTTGCCACGTCGCCGGAAAACTTCACGCCGCCGTCGGAGATCACTGGAATACTCTTTTCGCGAGCAGCTTTGACACAGTGTGATATGGCAGTGATTTGCGGAACACCGGCGCCAGTCACGACTCGCGTGGTGCAGATCGATCCTGGTCCAATACCGACTTTGATCGCATCGACACCCGCGTCGATCAATTCCTGCGCGCCTGCTGTCGTGCCTACATTACCCGCGATCAGATCTGTTTCCGCGTGTCGCTTCTTGATGTCCCTGACTGCGTCGATCACGCGTGACGAATGGCCATGCGCGGTATCGATCACGAGACAGTCGACACGTGCTTTCACGAGCTCGTCAGCGCGCTCGCGGTAATCGCCCGTGGCGCCGATGGCAGCCGCCACGCGCAGGCGGCCCAGGTTGTCTTTCGCGGCGGTCGGATATTTGATGGCTTTCTGAATGTCTTTTACGGTGATCAGTCCTTTTATATGTTTATCGTCGTCGACGACCAGCAGCTTCTCGATCCGATGTTTCTGTAGCACTGCTTTGGCTTGTTCCAAGGTCGTGCCAACAGGAACAGTCACGAGCGGCTGTTTCGTCATTACCTCCGCGACCGGAATATCGAATCTCGTTTCGAAACGCAGATCGCGATTGGTGATGATCCCGACGAGGTGACCGGCTTCGTCGACAACCGGAACGCCGCTGATGTGAAAACGCTCCATTACCTGCAACGCTTCACGTACCGGACGATCGGGTCGAATCGTTACCGGATCGACGATCATTCCCGATTCGGATCGCTTTACCTTATCGACTTCCTCCGCCTGCCGCTCGATGCTCAAATTTTTATGAATAACTCCGATGCCGCCCTGTTGGGCCAACGCGATCGCGAGTGCCGCTTCGGTGACGGTGTCCATGGCGGCCGAGCAGAGCGGAATCTGCAGGCGAATGTTTCGAGTGAAAAGAGTTGAAGTGTCGGTTTGGGAGGGAAGGACGTCAGAACGATCGGGGATTAGAAGTACGTCGTCAAAAGTCAGTCCTTCGAAGATGTCAGATGTAATCATGTCTCATTATACATAGAGACGTAAATTTTCTCCTGATCGCTGGCGGGAGTCACTGCCGCGCGTCGCTGGAACCAGTACAGCGCGGCTAATGCGGCCGCGGTCAGCAGGGCCAGGATCAAAATTGCCAGCAGCACGGTCAGTATGGGAGAGCGGGTGGCCGGCGTGTCTGTGTAGACTTTTGAATGGTGCGGATGCGTGTTGACGTCGTCGGTTGATTCACCGTGCTCGCGCAGGTATCGAGTGTACCCCTCGATCGCCTCGCGCTCGTCGTAACCGACGCACTTCGCATACGCCTTGATGAAGCTACGATTGAACACACCGCCGGGGAGACGCTTGTAGTCGTTGGCTTCGATGGCTTCCAGATAATGGACGGAGATTCGCGTTTGATCACAGATCTCGCGCAGGCCAATGCCGCGCTCCTCGCGTGCGAGTCGCAATTGTTCGCCTATACTCGCTGCCATCTCCAATCGCTCGATCCTGGCGTTTGGTTGGTCTGACGGTTAACCCAGGTCTATTGCCGCGCCGCTTGAAGAATCAGGTACAACTCCCACTTTTTCTGCACTATAGCTTGCGCTGCAAAACGTTGTCAAACTTTTGACTCGCAAAAGATATGCGTCTCTTGCTTCTTGCCGCCCACGGTGGTACGTTGAGGCCAATAGTGACCCGATACAGTCGCTTTTAATCTCTACAATAGACAAAAGTGAGGACAAAGAGATGCCCCTGGAAGCACTCGGAATGGTGGAGACCAAAGGATTCGTGGGTGCAGTTGAGGCCGCCGATGCGATGGTCAAAGCAGCGAATGTACAACTGCTCGGGAAGGAGTACATCGGTGCCGGCTACGTGACGATCTTTGTGCGTGGCGATGTTGGTGCGGTTAAAGCGGCGACTGATGCAGGCGCGGCAGCAGCGCGCAGAGTCGGTGAACTGATCAGCGTGCACGTGATTCCGCGACCGCATGCCGAGGTGGAGCGCGTACTGCCGGTCAATGGACGCACTGGATTGAGCCCGGATGAAACTGCTTTGCAGGGCGGCGGAGCGCGCGGGCAGTTGGGCCAGGGCGATCAGGGCCGCTCGCTCGGCGCCGGAACGCGCGACGCGAACAAAGAGAGGACGAGGTAATCTGCGTTAATCAGCCATAGATCCGTTTAATCTGTGGTTACGGAGTTCGTCATGTCCGTCGATAAAGATCTAGTTTCAGTACAGCAGGCGCGTGATCTGGTGGAGGCGGCGCACCGTGCACAGGCCCAGGTGGCCCAGTTCGATCAGGCGAAGATCGATCGCATTTGCGAGGCGATGGCGAGGGCGGCGCTGACTGAAGCCGCGCGGCTCGGCGCGATCGCTGTCGAAGAAACCGGATACGGCGTTCCCGCGGACAAACAAGAGAAGAACCGTTTTGCGGCTGAAGATGTTTGGAACTACTTTCGTGGATTGCGTACCAAGGGAGTTGTATCGGAGTCGAAAGACGTTGTCGAGATCGCCAGCCCGCGTGGTGTCGTGGCCGGAATCATCCCTTCAACCAATCCTACCTCGACTGCAATTTTCAAGATTCTGATCGCGATCAAGTCGCGTAACACGGTCGTGCTATCGCCACATCCGTCGGCGGCGAGGTGTATCAAC
>JAICQI010000292.1 GCA_025937955.1 Pyrinomonadaceae bacterium | reverse complement strand
GTCGGGTCGACACTTGCCAGATGGCTAATCAACTTGAAACCCTGTATCCCCTGGGCATCATAAAACACGCCGTGCGCAAGCAGATCATCAAAGGCCGCACAGAAATTGGCGTTAATGTTGCGGACATCTGTGTTCTCATCATAGTGCGTGCCCTCAATCAGGATTGCGCCTGCATAATCGCCAGGGTGAGCATTGATCGTGGCGATTGAAGCGATGCTACCCAGCGAGAGTCCACCGACGACGGGCTTCTTGCCAGGATGCACTGCCTCAATTTGCTGACGGACGAAAGCAACATCATCAACGATGGTCTGTAATCCCCAATCAGCCATGACCGAGCAATCAATCGCGTTGCTCTCACACGATCCTGTCGTGATTCCCTGCACACGTTGTGAGTAGCCCCAGACGTCGTAATCGCGTTTGGCGAAAAAGCCTGCAAACGAATTGTCATAGTCGCCGTCGTCTCCGACTTCATAGTTCTGAAACCCGCTGCCTAGCGGCGGCAGCAACAGTATCGTCCCTTTCAGGTCCTCGTTTGGGATATTTTTGCGGACCCGCGTCATCAAAAAGCGATTAAGCGGATTGGTTCCGACCTGTACGGTCGTCACAGTCTTCGTCACATTGTTCGCCACGGTTGAACTTGCGGTGCTGATAATCTGGTAGGTCTGCGCATGAGTAACGCCTCCGGCGCAGAACAACAATGCGAGGATAAATAAGCGTGGGAATAGTTGTTTCATATGAGTCTCCTTATAGGTCGGAGCCGATCACGTCAAACCTGAGCTGAGTATGTTTGCTACCGCGACCAGGTTGTGATCGATGCTCGCCGTTTCTTGTTTTCAACGTTGCCTGACGTTTAGACCTGCACAGGTCAAAACTCGACAAAGACAGTTCACATAGACATGTGAATGATTGAGGCAAAGGATCACATCGCAATTTGAGATTTTTTCGCGCGCATCGAGTACGTCCGCGGGCCGACAAGTAGCCGCACCGTCCCGACAGAAGCCGAGCAGCCCTGCACCTTCAGAGCGCAGGAGCGCCGATACCGAACTACCTGCGGTCGCAGTCGCCAACAACAAGTTGATCGCGGTAGGATGGAGTCCTTTACGGTGGCAGGGTAGAGAACTGCTGTGGAGTAGGAAGGGGAAAGAAACCCTTCTACCGGACGATCAAACCGCTTAACAATGCATCAGCTGACACGCAAAATATTCCCACACTCAGTTCCACGAAATCGGACCGTCATAAGGCCGTGAATAACAGATTCCGATGACGTGGTTTGAAACATTGACCGGCGTTCGTGAAGAGTCCCCACAGCAGGTGCGCGAGAACATCACCGTTGACGGGCAGACGTTGAGATCGCAGGGAAATGGAAAGGTATTTGTGTGTGGCCAATTGGAAACCCCGACTTTGGCCGAGCTACGAGAACGTGTTCATGCGAGTGGGCATACGAGCGGAAAAATATCGGTACGCGAAGTCGTTGCCAATGTGCAGCACTTGCACACAAACGTATCGAATGCCGGATCCCTTTTTCAGGTCGCTTCCCAGTTCAATCTGCTTGAAATGGTGTCTCCGAATGTCACACCTGAACGTGGTGTCGGCATTTATGAGCATGATCGTACGCAGGGACCGGCGTGTGCTATCGCTGCTGGTGCTGGGACGATTTATCGTAACTACCTTGCCAGCGTCAATGGGCAAACCGGCCAATCAGCAGCTAACCAAATCGATTGTCTTGCGGACATCGGAGCCGCATTGGGAAATACCAGGAGGCGTCTGTGGGAAATGAGAAACGGTTATGCTTTGGCATCCGAGAGCGGTTTAGTCCAGATTGCGCATCGCCTGCAAGCCTCAAGTGAGAGTGAGCTTGATAGATTGAGGCAGTTACTACGCATCGGCATACAGTGGAATACACAAGTGACGCTCAATGACTCAAGACACACCGTGTCACAAGCTTATTGCTCCGCCTTGCCAGTTGCCTGTTGCCATCATCCTTCGCATCTATGGGCGTCATTCGCACGGCTTATCCTTGAGGCGGCGTATGAGGCAACGATTTGTACGGCGATCTTGAATGCGATGCGCAATGGTAGTAACAGATTGTTTCTCACGCTGCTTGGCGGTGGGGCGTTCGGCAACGAAACGGCTTGGATCATTGGGGGAATCCAACGAGCCTTGACCCTCTACAAGGATGTGGAGCTTGACGTAGCAATCGTCAGCTATGGTTCGCCAAATCCCTATATCCGGCAACTTGTGAGTCAAGACTAAAGTAAGCGAATTTGAAAGCGAAAATACGATGGAGAGAGCCACACCGATACTTCCGGCGGATGATCTCAGCGTCGCCAAATCGTTCTACGTCGACCGCTTGGGTTTCAGCATTCGTTTTGAAATTTCGGAGGACGGCAGGAACGGCCTCCTTGGTCTGCAGAGAGGAACGATTTACCTCACACTTGATAGCCCCATGTCCGGTCACGGCAGAGAAGCATGTGTCTCCCTGGAGGTGGAGGACGCAGACACCTACTACGATGAGTGGCGACAGCAAGTCGCCGTGCAGCGTCCACCAAAGGACGAAGACTGGGGCGCGCGCACGTTCGATTTAATCGATCCCTTTGGCAACACGATTTTCGTTATGGGCCCACGAGCTGCCGTGCAAGGTTACAATAATGAATGAATTCTGGGCAGAAGTTTCCATTCAATTGGTTCCAACTGAATCGGGTGGTCGACCCCTACCGCTCGATCTCTCACAAAAAGCAGCCTAAGTGCAAACTGGCTCAAATGTGCAAGAGCTTCAAGTGAATGCTAACGCAGGAAAATTCTGACAAGGTGATGAGATTAACGGGGAAGATCCTCTTAATCACTTAGCGCCCAACCACACGTAACGTCGTCGTTAGGGGAGCAGTTGCATCTGCACCAACCCACAAATCAAAAACTGCGGGTTCCTGCACCCACGCTCTGGCTGCGCCGCTCCAGTACGTTAATTCCTGCTTACCCAAGGTGAAACGAACAGTTCGTTTTTGGCCCGGTGCAAGTGCGACGCGCTCGAAGCCTTTAAGCTCGCGCACTGGTCGCGATGCGCTTCCGTAACGTTGGTGAATATAAAGCTGTGCGACTTCTTCGCCCGCTCGTTGCCCGGTGTTCTCCACGTCCACCAATACTTCTGTGCTCTCGCCCACTTTTACTTCCGGCTTGCTCACGCGCAGGTTTGAGAAGCTAAAGGTCGTGTAGCTTAGACCATGGCCGAACGGATAAAGAGCAGAGCTCGGGATGTCCCAGTAGCGTGAGGTGAAGTTTTTCTTCGTCTCCGGTTCTTGAGTGAGGTGGTGTGCGTAATAGATTGGGATCTGTCCTGTACTTCGTGGCCACGTCACAGGGAGTTTACCGCCGGGTGTAGCATCGCCGTAGAGAATGTCAGCGACAGCGTTTCCACCTTCACTACCGGGATGCCACGCCTCGAGGATTGCAGGAATGTTTGCAGCGGCCCATGAGATCTCGAGTGGACGGCCATTGATCAGCACGAGCACCACGGGTTTCCCCAGACCGGAGATGGTTTTGAGTAGCTCAAGCTGCCGGCCGGGAAGGTCAAGCGTTGACTGAGACGCTGCCTCGCCGCTCATCTCTTCAAGTTCACCAAGCACCATGATAATGACGTCGGACGAGCGCGCGAGCGACACCGCTTTCTCAAACTCTGCTTGCTTCTGCGCTTCACTCCAACCTGGGGGGCGCCGCCCATTTATTACTTCGAAAATAGAGGGGTAAACACGAGCAATGTCTACGCCCGGCGCATGTTCCACTTTTACGGAGGACCTGACCTTTGCTCGAATCCCCTCGAACACAGTGACGGCGCTATTGACGTCATCTGCGAAAGTCCACGAGCCTCGAATATCGCGTTTGGAATCGGCTAATGGTCCAATCACTGCAACAGACGAAATTTTTGGGTCGCCTTTGCTGAGCGGAAGCAGGTTGCCTTCATTGCGGAGCAGCACCATCGAACGTTGAGCGGCTACCCGCGCCAATCGCCTGTGCTCGGGGTTGTTGTGAATCGTCGCTATACGTGATTCATCAACGTAGGGATTGTCGAAGAGACCAAGCTTGAACTTCGCCTCCAGAATGCGACGCACGGCCTCGTCGAGTTGTGCCTTAGTCACTCGACCTTCCTGGATCAGCTTGGCAAGACTCGTCGCATACGCCATGTTGACACTGTTGCCGGGCAGCGACATCTCCATATCGATGCCGGCAGTCAGGGCGCGATAAGCCGCGTCCGCTTTGTCCTCCGCAAAGCCATGTGTAACGAGATTACCTACGGAGTCGGCGTCGCTCACGACGAAGCCTTTGAATCCCCAGTCCTTGCGCAGCACATCGCGCAAGAGGAAAGCGTTCCCGGTCGCCGGCACGTCGTTAAGATTCATGTAGGCCGACATAGCGCTTCCGACTCCGGCGTCGACGGCAGCTTTGAACGGAGGTAAGTAGACGTTATGGAGTTCCGCATCCGCGATGTAAGCAGAGTCGTAGTCGCGGCCGCCACTACCCGCGCCGTAGCCCGCGAAATGTTTCATGCAGGCAAGCAGACGCCCTGGGCTCGATGGGTCCTGACCCTGGAAACCACGCACTTGAGCAGCGGCCATTCGCGCACCGAGAAAAGGATCTTCGCCCGCGCCCTCAACGATGCGCCCCCAGCGCGGATCGCGCGCGATATCAACCATCGGCGCGAAGGTCCAGCGAACGCCGACAGCCCTCGCCTCGCTCGCCGCGACGCTTTGAGCTTGCTCAACCAGTGCGGGATCCCATGATGAGGCCATCGCCAGCGGCACAGGAAAAACAGTACGGAAGCCGTGAATGACGTCGAACCCGAAGAGGAGCGGGATCTTCAGCCTCGAGTTCTCAACGGCAACTTTCTGAAAGCGGTTGATGATCGCCGGATCGGTGACGAACAGGAGAGAGCCGATCTTGCCTTCGCGAATGCCGGGCTCAACCATTTCTGGGTTCATGAACTGTTTGAGGTAGAAGAGTTGGTTCAGTTGGCCCACCTTCTCCTCGATCGTCATCTGCGCCAGCAGGTGATCGACTCTACGATCAACCGATAGTTTCTGCTGTGTTTTCGAAACGCTCATTCTTGCCATTACCGGCAGGCCAAACAAAGCGATAACTACCGCGAAACACACCGCAACCTTTACTCTCATCTAATGTCTCCGCTGGTTTTGTAAGCGACCGAGGTGAAAATACTGTGATATGCAAAGGACTGCAACCATCACGGTGAATTTGACTTGTACCCACGTTTCGGCATAGAAAACACCTATCAAATACAACAACGGAATCGAGGAGCTATCCAAAATGAACAAGCGGATCCATGCAACGATCTCGTTCGCAGCCGTACTTAGTTTCACACTCGCGTGTACAACCGCTCCGACCAACCTGAACACAAACTCCGCTACATCTGACAGCGCAGTTTCGGCTGAGTTGAAGCCCGCGTTTGCCGCAATCACCGCAGACGGCATTATGCAACACACCAAGGCCATATCAGCTGATGAGTACGAAGGGCGTGGCCCAGGAACAAAGGGTGAAGAACTCACCGTAAAGTATCTGACGGAACAGTATCAACGCCTGGGTTTGAAGCCCGGGAATCCGGATGGGACGTACGTTCAAAAGGTCCCGCTGGTTGGGTTTACGGGCGTCCCGACGGCTTCATTCACTGCCGGCAGCAAGCAGATAAACCTGACATTTCCACAAGACTACGTTGCTGTTTCGCGCAGGTTCGTTCCTGAATCAAAGGTTGAGAATTCCGACATGGTCTTTGTTGGTTACGGCGTGGTGGCGCCGGAGTATGGATGGGACGACTACAAAGGATTGGACGTGCGCGGCAAGACCATCGTGATGCTGATCAATGATCCTCAGGTTCCTGATTCGTCCGATGCTGCGAAGTTGGACGACAAGATGTTCAAGGGCAAGGCAATGACGTACTACGGCCGTTGGACCTACAAATATGAGGTTGCAGCGCAAAAAGGCGCAGCGGCGGCAGTGATCATTCATGAGACTGGCCCGGCTGGCTATCCCTATGAAGTTGTTTCCGGCAGTTGGTCTCGTGAGAACTTCGACATTCAGACGCCCGACAAGAACATGGGACGTGCGGCGGTGGAATCTTGGATCACGACCGACCGCGCTAAGGAGTTGTTTACTGCCAGTGGCCAGGACTTCGACGCGTTGAAGAAAGCCGCCCTGTCAAAGGACTTCAAGCCCGTCGTTCTCAACGCGAAAGCAAACATGACGGTCAAAAACACACTACGTGAAATCAATTCGAACAACGTTATAGGAAAGCTCGAAGGATCGGATCCTGCGCTGAAGAACGAGTATGTTGTCTACACGGCACACTGGGACCACCTGGGACGCGATCCAAAACTAACCGGCGATCAGATTTTCAATGGAGCGCTCGATAATGCCACAGGCACTGCCGCATTGCTCGAGATTGCTGAAGCATTTACTAAACTCCCGACACCTCCTAAGCGATCCATTTTGTTTCTCGCAGTTACGGCCGAAGAGAAAGGCTTACTCGGTGCAAAGTACTACGCTGAGAATCCTCTTTATCCGTTGAACAAAACGCTCGCGAACATCAATATGGATGGTGTTAATCAGTGGGGCAGGACCAGGGACATTACGATGGTGGGCGACGACAACAGCACCTTGATCGATTTGCTGCGCGAAGCTGCCACTGCACAGAAACGATCAGTGAATCCCGATCCGGAATCAGAGAAAGGGTTTTACTATCGTTCTGATCATTTCGAATTTGCGAAACAAGGAGTTCCGGCGCTCTACACTGATTCCGGGGTTGACTACGAAGGAAAAGATGCGGCGTTCAGCAAACAGAAGCGCGACGAATACACAAACAAGGACTACCACAAAGTTTCCGACGAGGTTAAACCTGACTGGGATCTGACGGGAGCGGTTGACGACGCGCAGTTGCTGACGACGATCGGATATCGAGTGGCGCAAGCCGACAAGTTTCCGGAATGGAAAGCGGGATCAGAATTCAAAGCCAAGCGTGACGAGATGATGAGAGGCGCCTCGAGCCGCCCCTCGACGCCGTAACTTTCAGGCGTTAACGTTTGAGTTGGTAAACCCATTAGAAATAAGATAAGGCCACTGCGAAGTGGCCTTACCTTCTGAGAACGGCTTCATCACCGGCTATGACACGGAGATTCCGATTGAGCAAATCCGCACCTGCGCAGAGCATTCGTGCCGTTGGCTGTCGCAGATTTCGACCGCGTTC